>JBNMLR010000094.1:0-7040 GCA_050874945.1 Butyribacter sp.
CTATAATGAGTTCTTCTATTGTTACGTTCTTATCCTCGTCTATGTTGAAGGCTTTGAGTACCGGATCTTCTATATCCATAAGGGAGAGGATCAGGTAATTGACCTTTGAATCATATGCAAGTCTCTTGTCCTCCTCGGAAGGACGTGATGGCGATTCCGGATGAGAATGAAAGTTTCCGATCAGCTTCTTGCCCTTTGCTCTGGCATCCTTTACAGCCGCAAGCTGCTCCTTCGGATCCATGGAGAAATGCTCGTTGCTGGCATCAATGTTCGTCAGCAGATATACCTCTGTGATGCTTTTTACTTCTCCGTCAATATCTCCCGCCAGAAGTCCACAGGATTCATTCGGAAGACCTGCCTGACAGTGTGCCAGGATCTTCTCGTAATCTTCTTTTTTCATTTTCAACGTTATTGCCATACTTTCACCTTACTTTCTATATCATCTCTATATTCTACTCACCGGCATCTACTTCTTAAGGTCACATTCTGCCTGCTCATAATCGATCAGCTCTGTAATCGTTGGCTCATCGCCACATACGGCACAATGATGATCCTTCGGAAGCTTGATCGTATGAAATTCCATTTTCAGTGCATCGTATGTTAAAAGCTTTCCGGTAAGAAGCTCACCCTTGCCGATAATGTACTTAACTGCCTCCATTGCCTGAAGACTTCCGATAACACCACCCATAGCACCGATAACACCAGCCTGCTTACAAGTAGGAACTGCGTCCTTTGGAGGTGGATTTTTGAATACACAACGGTAGCATGGTCCTTCTCCCGGAACATAAGTCATGAGCTGACCCTTAAATCTGATGATTCCTGCATGAGAAAATGGTTTCTTTGCCATTACGCAGGCATCATTTATAAGGAATTTTGCCGGGAAGTTATCTGTTCCATCAATAATAAAATCATAATCTTTTATAAGATCCATGATGTTTTCCGATGTTACAAATGTACGGTATGTATTTACGGTTTCATCAGGATTCATTGCATTCATTGTCTCTTTTGCAGACTTAACTTTTGCTTTGCCTACATCAGCAGTTCCATGAATAATCTGACGCTGGAGATTTGAAAGATCAACCTCATCAGCATCCGCAATACCGATAGTACCAACACCTGCTGCTGCAAGATACATTGCGGCAGGAGCACCAAGTCCGCCGGCACCAATGATGAGTACCTTGCTGTTCAACAGCTTTTTCTGTCCTTTAACGCCTACTTCCTGCAAGATTATATGTCTTGAGTAGCGTTCCATCTGTCCATTAGTAAATGCCATTAGAAACTTCCTCCTCCCATGAAATAAAGAAATTCAATAGAATCTCCCTCTTTAACTGTTGTTGTTTCAAATGTATCTTTATCAACAAAATCATCATTTAATGAAACTGTTACATAGAGTGGATTTTCTACCTTTTCAGCTTCAATAATCTGTGCAATAGTTGTTCCCTCTGCGTATTCTTTCTTTTCGCCTGCTATTGTGATCGTCATTTCTTAATCCTCCTATTTATATTTATAATTTTTTTCTTATATATCTAACGGACAGACCATCTTTTAAAGTTCTCTCCGATTGCTTTCATATTTTTAGTCAGGTGGATATTCGCAATTCGCCCTGCTGACTGATAGTTTAAAGTAAAGCACCAAGTTTTTCTTCTATCTCGGCTTTCTTTACAAGACCTCTTGTTCTGTCTTTCTCTTCCCCGTCTTTGAAAAGGACAAGAGTCGGCGAAGCCATGACTTCATATTTCTCCATAAGTTCTTCATCAAAATTGATGTTTACTTTTACAACTTTTGCCTTGTCCTCGTAATCATCTTCTATATCACCGAGGATAGGTGAAAGCTGTTTACATGGAATACATGAATCTGAGTAAAAATCTACAATTACCGGAAGTTCTGACTGTAATACTTCCTTTTCAAAATCATCTTTGGAAACTCTCTTTGCCATTCTTCGCCCTCCTGTTTTTAACTAATCAAACTTTTATTCTTCAACCTTTTTAACAATAAGGTCATATGTTCCATTTTCATTGTCAATAAGTTTAAGTATCTGCTGTCCTTCTTCCTTAAAACTTCTTGGAACATTCTGAACCGGCTCACCCTCGTTCATTGTAACGGCGAGCACCTGTCCTACTTCTATTTCCTCCATTGCCACCTTTGCCTTAACAAATGTCATAGGGCAGACCACATCAGTAATATCTACTCTCTCATCAATCTCAAAATCAGCCATTGTATGCCTCCTTTATAACCTTTTCAAATTTGTCAAGTCCTACTCTGTCCAAAGTAAACTTAAATCTCTCACTTGGTTTTGCATTGTCATCAAAGAACTGGATAGCTGCATCTGTAATTCTGAAAAGCTGTTCTTCTGACTCAACAACAGGAAGTAACTCCTTACCTTTAACAATCTGGTTTCCAAATAATCCACCAAATGATACAAGATATCCCGTCTTTACATCCCATGCGTCAGTAGGACAGGCTTTAGCACAGCGTCCGCAGTAGTTACACTTAGACTCGTCAACCTTAACAATACCGTCTGCTATAGTGATTGCACCCTCTCTGCAGGCTTTCTCACATACTCCACAGTTTATGCAGGCATCCTGTTTCCATGAAACAATAGCTGCTCCCTTGATTCCGACATCATTCTCCTCTGCCTTAAGACAGTTGTTCTGACATCCTGTTACACCAAATTTAAACTTGTGTGGAAGTTCTCTTGCATAATATCTGCTGTCAAGTTTCTTTGCAATATCGTATGAATCAATATTTCCACCCGGACATATCTGATTTCCCTGACAGGCTGTGATAGTACGAACTCTAGGTCCGCATACACCCGGCTTACATCCGCCCTTTGCAAGTTCTTCTTTTACTTCGTCAACATCATCAAGTTTGATAAAAGGTATTTCCACGCTCTGTCTTGATGTAAGATGCACATGACCGTCTCCGTATTTCTCAGCTACTTCGGCAATCTTTACAAGATTTTCTGCTGTAAGGTTTCCGCCTACAACCTGTAATCTGAGTGAAAAATTATTTTTCTGTTTCTGACGCATAAATCCGCCTTTTTTTAATGCTGCATAATCTACTGCCATATTTTCCTCCTTGTTTATGAAACCCTTTTAATATGAAGCTTCATACTTTAATGGTATTTTTTCTGCATACATTCTGTTAATTTCAAAATGTTTTTGCACCTCATCTGCCATTTTATAACAAATGAACTTAGTTCTCTTTTAACACTCTGTCGAAATCCTCTACAAGATCCTCTATATCTTCTATTCCGACACTTATGCGAATCATATCATCAAAAACATTTGCATCTTTCTTTTCCTGCTCTGAACTGTGAACATTGAGCGTTGATGACGGGTGGACTATGAGTGTCTTTGTATCACCAATGTTTGACACGATTTTCGGAATTTTAAGACCATCCATTATCGAAAATGCTCTTTCTTTGCTTCCGACTCTCACTGTAATGATAGCTCCAAATCCATTGTGGAGTACCTTAAGTGCTGTTTCGTGCCAATCACTGCTTTCAAGTCCCGGATAATTGACCGTAAGGTCTTTATATTCTTCAAGATGTTTAGCAAGTTTAAGTGCGTTGCTACAGGCTCTCTCCATTCTAAGTCCGAGAGTTTCCATTCCGAGAAGATTGTAAAATGCAGTCTGAGGTGCGATGCACGCCCCTATATTTCTAAACAATCCGTTGCGGAGTTTTGCGGTAAATGCAAGCTTTCCAAACACTTTAAACTCTTTCATTCCCGGATATTTTTCAAAATCCCACTTGAACTTTCCACCATCCGTGATAACACCGCTTATCGCATCACTGTTTCCGTTTATATACTTTGATGTTGAATTGATGACAATATCTGCACCAAGTTTTAACGGCTGTGTAAGATATGCAGATGCAACAGTATTGTCAATTATAAGCGGAATACCTGCTTCATGTGCGATGGCTGCAAGTGCCTCAATATCTGCAACATCAAGTTTTGGATTTCCTATTGTCTCTGCAAATACAAGCTTTGTCTTTTCGTTTATGGCTGCCTTTACAAGCTCATGGTCGTTTATGTCTACAAACTTTGTAGTGATACCATATGCCTCAAAGTCATGGAAAAGATCTATCGTTCCACCATAAAGACCTGTACTTACGACAATCTCATCTCCTGCCTGAGTGATATTTAATAAAGCACATGACACTGCTGCCATACCGGATGCACACGCCACCGATGCCATACCACCCTCAAGAACAGTCATCCTGTCTTCAAATGCTGCTATCGTCGGATTGCCAATTCTTGTATAAGAAAAACCGGGTGCTTTGTTTGCAAACAGTTTTTCATGCTGTAAAGCTGATTCCTGATAAAACGCACTGGACTGGTAAATAGGTGTAAGCGTAGCTCCTGTAGCCTTATCTCCCGGTGCAGCACTATGTAATAATGCTGTATTAAATCTCATATTATTTATCACCTTTCCTACTAAACATATAATTCCTATCTCTTTAATATGAATTACTATGTTTAGTAATATACGCTACTTTAATGCACTTGTCAAGATGTAAATTCGCAATTACCTGATAATTATATTAAATTTTTTGGTGTGGGGCAAGTTTTTGAGAGATTTTTTATGTTTTAGACAAACACAAAAAAAGCTGTCGCACGAAGCACTATCCATATAATATGCAGATAAATAAATCTGTTATTAACATCTACATATTGTATAAATTATGCTTAATGCGACAGCCCCTTTCTGCCGAGTTTCGATAGTTTGTAATTATAATGAACCAGACTTTTACTGTACTTCTTTTAGAAGTTCTTCAGCCGTAACACCAAATAGCTTTGCCAAAGCCAATAAATTTGTTGTACTTGGGTCCGAGGCACCCGTCTCCCACTTAGAGACAGCTTGTCTACTTACTCCTAAAGTTTCTGCTACAAATTCCTGAGTCATTTTGCAGTTTACTCTGTGTTGTTTTAAAACCTCTCCAAGAGTTTTTGCATTCTCTGCTTTCTCTTTTCTCACTGGTGCAGACTTTGTGTACTTTCTAAGAGCCTTTATGACCAGATAAACAACATATAATGCAACACATACAAAAAATAGCCACAAAATAATTATAAGGTACAAATAGGGAGTAATAATCTTCATTCGGTTTCCTCCTTTCTGTTTTTGTACGCTCATAATATCAATTTACTATCATTTGCTCCACCAACTATCACGCAACTATTACGCAACTTTCAGGTTGCATGCTGTTTTTATGTCCAATGTATCAAAGATTTAATTTTCGTTGTACTAGTCAAGCGGATATTCGCAATCCGCTCTTTACCTTCCTGCCGCCTCATCAAATTCAGCTAATACTTCCTCTGATGGTTTTTGGGTAAGCAGGCTTACTATTATTATCACTGCCAGTGATACAAGAAATGCCGGTAATAATTCATATATGTCTAATGCTCCTCCGAGAGGACGCACGAGATATTTCCATACAAATACAGTTACTCCTCCTGCCACCATTCCTGATAATGCTCCTGCGAGTGTACTTCTTCTCCAGAACAGTGCACAGAGCATTACTGCACCGAATGATGCTCCAAAGCCCGCCCATGCGAATGACACGATTCCGAATACGCTTGAATTTGGATTTCTCGCCATAAATATACTTACTATAGATATACCTATTATAGTAAGTCTTGCCGTGAAAAGACTTTTCTTTTCGTCCATCTCTATATGGAAGAAATCGTGAAGTATGTTCTGTGATACACCCGATGCCGCCGTAAGAAGCTGGCTGTCTGATGTTGACATTGTCGCTGCCAGTATTCCCGCAAGGATAACACCTGCTATAAGTGCCGCAAGTACACCGTGTCTGCTTATAAGACCCGTAATCCTTACAATAACAGTCTCACTGTCTGCAAGGCTTTCAAGTGAACCTGCTTTTGTCATTGCGAGTCCTACAACTCCGATAAAGATACCGACTGTCATTGCTATAACAACCCATACGCTTGCAATTCTTCTTGAAAGCGTGAGTTTTTTCTCATCCTCAATAGCCATAAATCTTACAAGAATATGCGGCATACCGAAATATCCGATTCCCCATGCAAGAGTTGACACTATTGAAATAAAATTAAAACTGTTTGCTGTATTGTTTGCTGCATCAAATGTGTTATTTAATGAGAGATAACCCGGAAGTGACCTCGCATTGTCCATAACAGCCGCAAATCCACCTGCTGAATTGATACCATATGTAACGACTGTTACAAGTGCAAGCGACATTACAATACTCTGGATAAGGTCTGTCGTGCAGACTGCACCGAAACCGCCCATGATAGTATAACCTATGATAACAAGTGCTGACACTATCATTGCCACCATATAATCAACACCAAACAATGTGTGGAAAAGCTTTCCACAGGCAGCAAAACCCGATGCCGTATATGGCACAAAGAATATTATGATAACAAGTGCCGCAATGGCATTGATGATGTTTTTATTGTCGTGATACCTCTTTGAAAAGAAATCAGGAACCGTGATAGCTCCAATATTGCTTGAATATCTGCGAAGTCTTCTCGATACAAAGAACCAGTTAAGCCATGTTCCTATCCCAAGACCTATAGCGGTCCATGCCGCACTGCATATTCCTGAAAGATACGCAACTCCCGGAAGTCCCATAAGAAGCCAGCTTGACATATCACTCGCCTCGGCACTCATCGCCGTGACAAAAGGTCCCATTTTTCTTCCGCCGAGATAAAAATCCTCGGCATTATTGTTGTTCTTGCTGAAAGCAAAACCAACATACAGCATTGCTCCAAGATACACAACAATCGCTATGATAATACATACATCTGCACTCATTGATAAATCTCCTCGTTTGTTTATTTGCGGTCAAGTTTTCCGACCACTCAATAATATATATTATCACAAATTGTTATATTTGTCATTACATTTTGTAATTTGAGTTTCCCCATTTTTCAAACCGCTATCACTTGAAACCCAATCCAGCAAAGCATCCAGCCAGTGTTAGTTGTTGTGATTGCTCTTTTTTGAAAATGAAACCTTTTATGCCTGAGTGTGTTCTGGCAAGAACACGCTCA
>JBNMLR010000095.1:0-7024 GCA_050874945.1 Butyribacter sp.
ATGGAGGATAGTGTGAAAAAATCCATTTTTCACACCTGGGATTTGTGCTTTGCACAAACCTGTTATACAAAAAATGTGTTCAGAATGGAGGATAAGATGCAGGATTTACGCGTAATAGTTATGGATATGGATGGGACACTTTTAAATGATGATAAGAAAGTGACCGAATATACAAAAAATGTTCTGCGTGATATGAAAAAGAGAGGTATGCGTATCGGAATTGCGTCAGGGCGGCCGATAATAGGTGTAAAGAGGACCGTTGAAAATCTCGGTATCTCTGACATAATTCAGTTTATGGTCGCATCAAACGGTGCGGAACTTTTTGATGTGGAAGATGGTGAAAAAAAGGATTTTTATAAACTCGATGTTGATACGATATTTGAGATAATCAACGAGTATGAGCAGTTTGACTTAAATCCGTATGTGTATCAGGGTGATGACTGCTATGCGGTAAGAAATGACTCGACGATAGAGAGAGCCGCAAGAAATAATCATCTTGGCATACATTTATGTGATATGAAAAAAGAAGTTACGACACCTCAGAGTAAATTAGTATTAAGCACTCCGCCCGAAAAGATGGAGTCAGTTGAAAAATTTTATGAGGAGCATAAATCCGAAAAATACCGTGCCTTTAAGTCGCAGGCTGATATGTTTGAATTTGTTCACCCTAAGCTGTCAAAGGTTTACGGCATCAGATATTATTGTGAAAAGTACGGATATGACATATCACAGGTTGTGGCTTTTGGTGATACCACAAATGACCTTGAGATGGTGAGGGATTGTGGGACAGGTGTGTGTATGTGCAACGGAACAGACGATGTAAAAGCCGTTGCGGATATTATAACAACAGACAGCAATGATGAGGACGGGCTTGCAAAAGAGCTTAAGAAGATTATAAAATAAAAGTGTTCACGGACTTGCAAAAGAGTTTAATAAAATAAAAGTATTCGTGGACTTGCAAAAGAACTTAATAAAATAATAAAATACAAGTGTTCATGTGATAACAGAGAAAGGGGTATAGAAATGGTTTACATTAAAGCAAATACTGAGATAATAAAGGTTTATCAGAGAGTGATAACATCAATGAAAGAGCGTGTGGAGTGGAACGGTGACATTGTAATAAGAAAAAATACGATGATACTTGTCGGCAGAGTACGTTCTATGTATTTTGAACTCAGTTCAAGGAGAGTTTATTCGGATATTGAGGAATTTTCGCTTGACTCTGAAAAAGCATTCGAGATGAAAAATAATAAACTTCTTACAAATATAATAAATATGATGTTATATCCTTTCGGAAAATGGGGAGCGGTAAAGGGACTTAATGTTGAACAGGACTATATGAAGCTCGCCACTTTATTTTCGCAGATTTTTAAGGAGATAGATGTTGAGACATATTTTACTAAGATGAGCATGAAATTTTTCATTGCCGGAATTCAGATTACTTTTGAAGATGCGATGGAAAAATGTATTGAATATATTGAAAAACAGCGTGAAGAGAATCAGCCAAAAAAAAAGTCAGACAAAGAAGAAAAACAGCGTGAAGAGGTTCAGGCTGATAAAAAGCCGGATGAGGAAAATAAACAGTTTAGGCAGAAAGAACAGGACGAAGATAAGGTTTCGACGGAAAAAACAGAAGAAAATAAAAATAGAAAGAAAAGTGTTTTAGAAATTATACAAGAGAGAAGTGTATTGCCATATAACGCAGATGAAGAGATATATAAAGGGTATAGTAAGGATGGGCGTATAGTTAATATATATCCGGAGAAGACCGGAGGTATAAGGTCAAAGGCAGGTCTTTGGCACAATATGAGATGGATTATCGGAAGTTACGAGTTTAAAAAGGAAAAACTTGATGAAGAATATGCAAATTCGCACAGGATAGGAAATAATTTTTACATGGTTCCATATAAGTGTCCGAAATGTGGGGAATTTCTTCATATGGTTGTATTCCCAAACGGGAAAGAGCGTATTATAGATACTGAAGAGGGAAAAGTTTATATTGCAAGAGCATATACCTGTGATAATTGCAAAACATTTTATACGCCAAGTCCGGAAAGACTTCTTATAGAGGGAGATATATATATACTCGATCTTGATAATGATGAGATTGCGGCGGGAGATTATGCGCGGCTTTTGGGAAAAGAAGGTGCAAGGACATCAAATTGCCATTTCAATGTGTATATGTCTGAGTATGAAAGGGAACTTTCTAAAGCTCAAAAAAAGCTTAGTGAGATATGCAGAAATATGAAATATTTCGCGAATGATGAACTTGAGATGATAATAGCACAGATGGATGAGGGGTTCTTTTCTGATTATGAGAAAGAGAGATTTTATGCGATAATAGAGCAGGAACTTGAATATCGTGAGAAAATGAGAAATAAGAAACTTAACGATATTAAAAAAATGGCTAAAGAGAGAAGAAAACTTAAAGAGAGCTTACAAGCCAAAGAGGCGGAAAATAGTGAATATGCGGAAGATGAAGATATATATGATGATACTAAAGATGTGTTACCGGTTTACGAAAACATCAGTGAATATTACGATTTTTTGGAGGCGGCAGTAAACGAGGAGGAGCAGAAAAATAAAATAGCCGAAAGAGATTATGAAGCCGAGGATAATAGAGACAGTGGTTTAGATTTAGGAGACAGCTTTAAGAAAAGTAAGGCAGAATCAGACAATAAAATAGGCGGCAGTGATTTAGGAGAAAATGCTGAGGAGGGTGATAGGACCGGCGAAAAAATTACCGCAGGAGAGGATTATTCTGATGAGTATGTAAGTGATGGCACAAAAAAAGATATATTAAACGGCAGTTTGGAAAACGGTATTGAAAATGGAGCGGATAAGGCAGTTTCGGAAAGTGTCGGAGAAAAAGATGATTCCGATACCGTTTCAAAAAGCAACGGAGGAAAAGATAATTCCGATACCGTTTCAGAAAGCACCGGAGAAAAAGATAATCATGCTGCAGATTTAGAAGATGGTACCGGAAAAGAAAAAGCGGGGGATAATGCAGACGAAAAATATAATGCGAAAGATACTGACAAGGTGATAAGGTGTCCGTCACTCTATGATGTACTTATAGAGATGGGCAGGACGGCGAAATATCCAGAGCTGGTTGGATATATAAAAAAGGTTAAAAGGTCAGAAGGTGACGAGCAGAGGAAACTTCATTGTTTGGATGTACTTACAAAAATGTGCAAAGCGGCGGCGAAAAAAGAGGTAGAGTATATGGTATCTCATCTTCCGGAAAATATAAACTTTGACAGATATAAAAGAACAAAAGAAAAAATTATGAAATTTACGGAGATAGATGTTAGTCAGTATATCAAGATTGTTGATACAAAGCGTGATAAAGTTGAGTTTGATGAATTAAATAAACTTGTAGAGGGTGTTGACAGAGATAACAGAAATGAACTGCTCGATATGATGGAACAGATAGAGAACGGCGAGTATGAGAAGCGGAATTCAGACAGATTTGTTGAGGGACTGAGAAAGCGTGTATATGCGATGGACGAGGCAAAGATCAGAGGTATATGTCCAAATCCGGAGTACTTAACATTTGATGAGGGACTAAAGGCATTAAAGGAGATAGAGGAGGGCATTTTTCTGCCTGAAATCAAATCAAATATGCTGCAGCTTATAGACAGGAAACTCACGGCATTAAAGACAGAGGAGTGTGAACTTCTTGTAAGAAAACTTAAGCGTGACCTTGACGGAAAAATATCCAATACATCAAAACTTCATTTCTATGATATAGGAAAGATGAGAGACGGAGAAAGCAGTGACAAAGAGTCTTCGTTAGTTAAAGTTGCAATAAGTACATACGCATATGCGGCAGGAAAATATGAGTATCCTATAATAATATGTGATTCTTCGCTGTTTGGCAGTGGAAAAGAGGGTTTTATAATCACACCGGATCATATATTCTACAAGGGTCTTATAAAATCAGGTTCAATAGATGTAAAAAATATAAACGGCGTATATTCCGAAAAAAAGGGTCTTGTGATGGTACATATGAAGAAAGGCTGTGTAAAGATGCCATGCACTCTCAGTAAAAATGATGAAAGAAATATGGCAGAAGTTTTACGTTCATTTATTAATTATCTGAAGATGAAGCCGGAGTCAAGAAGTATTGAGTATATGTCAAAAAAGGAACACAAAGTAAAGTGCTGTTACCGCTGTGGTCATGTATTTAAGGATGGAAACATTTGTCCGAGATGCGGCAGCAGGTTTGATGACTAGTGTAATGACCTGATGACTTTTAGTTATTTGGCAAAATATCAACAGGTCAGTACACTGGGATAGTTCGGCAAAAAAATGTAATCGGTTGACAATCGTCATGAATATGGTACAATGTAGTAATGAAAACTACATAAGATAGAGGTCGGCACAAAGATATTTAGAAATAGAAAATACCGACCGGTATCATAAAAAGAGATATTTGCTGCTGCTTCACTGAAAATGTGAACGGCAGCACATTATAAGACGGAGGATTTGCCATGGATTATCAGATAATCAGCGACAGCTCATGTGACCTTGAGCAGAGTTTAAGAGAAAAATATGACATAGAGGTAGTACCTTTTTATATATCATTTGATGAGGAGAATTACCAGAAAGAAGTTGAAGAGATAGCGATAGATGATGTTTACAAAAGAATGGTGGATTTTCCAAAGCAGTATCCTAAAACATCACTTCCTTCAGTTCAGAATTATGTGGATGCGTTTACACCTCATGCAAAGGAAGGCAGAGCGGTTATCTGTATATGTATTACTACTTCATTGAGTGGTTCGTACAATTCAGCATGCAATGCAAAGGAAATCGTTTGTGAGGAATACCCTGATGCTAAAATAACTATTATTAATTCACTTGGTGCGACTGTTCTTCAGGGACTTTATGTGATTGAGGCGGCAAAGCTTAAGCAGTCAGGAGTTTCTTATGACGAAGCGGTGGAAAAGCTTACATCAGCAGAGTACCTTGCTACGGGCAGAATATTCTTTACTGTAGGAAATACAGATTATCTTAAACATGGTGGAAGAATAGGAAAAGTGGCAAGCGTTGCATCAAGTGCACTTAACTTAAAACCGATAATAACACTTAAAGACGGTTCGATAGATGCATCAGGAATTGCCAGAAGCCGTAAAAAGTCAATAGCAAAAACATATGAGTTGTTCAAAAATTATTTTGCCGAAAATGGCGAAAATCCTAATGACTATGTCTATGCAGTGGGATATGGTTATGACAGAGAGGAAGGACTTGAATATAAAAAAGAATTTGATGAAGTTATGCGTGGACTGGGACTCAGGGAAGAAACTCAGATTGCACATATAGGAGCAACGATATGTGTTCACACGGGACCTTATGCGATAGGAGCCGGGCTTATCAGAAAAATACAAAAATAATAAATGATAGTCTGAACTGTTTTCGATTACAGAGTATAAGTTAGTTGTGTTTTTGTATATTTTGGGTGAAAAATATATACATGAAAAATACAAGATGCCGTAAATATATGATATAATGGAGATTAACAAGATTGTATTTTTTTGATTATTGTAGTATAATATATTTTAAAGTAAAGCTGTTGCATAAGTGTTTATAAGACAACTTAGGCAGCAGCTTTTTAGATAATGTGATACATTACATAACATACCAAAAGAAAACAAAAGGAGTGACTTTTTATGGAAGAAAACAACATTCAGAAATCAGGGCAGATTAAAGAAAAACAGAGTGTAAAGTACCGATTAAAGAAAAATGTTGCATATGCTACTAATCTTACAAGTATTGCGGCAGTAGTTGCAATAATCGCTTTGCTGATAGTAGGCACGCAGTATAGCAATGCATTGACAAGTTATGGCTTTATACAGGGCGATATAGGAAAGGCTATGGTGGTTCTTGCAGGTTCACAGAGCTCGGTAAGAGCGACTATCGGATATCTGGACGAGAGTGCGATCAAAGACCAGCAGGATCAGTACAAACAGAAAAAAGAAAAATTTGATAAATACTTTAAGTCTATTGAAACTAATCTTAACTCAAGCAAGGAAAAAAGTCTTTATGAGTCAGCATCTTCTCTTTCAGAGGAATATTGGACGCTGGCAGATAAAATTATTGAGGACGGTGCCACGACAGATTCAAAACTTTCACAGGATGCACAGACACGTGAGATAAATGAACTCTCACCTAAGTATGATAAGATATATGATGAGATGGTATCTATCATGGACTATGAAGTTACACAGGGAAACAGCACAAAGGCAATGCCTTCTTTTCTTGAGATAGCTGCGGTAGTTGTAGTTATCATTGTTATGGTAGTTGCAAGAATCCAGTCAACAAGAAAGAGTGAGAAGTTCGCAGAGGGTATCCAGGTTATACTCCGTTCGACATCACAGCGTCTTACTAAGCTTACTGAGGGTGATTTTGAAACACCATTCCCTAAGAGTGACTATGAAGATGAATTTAACGATATGATAAACGATTCTGAGGGTATGTCGGGAGATCTTAAGAAGATAATAAAAGATATAGAAAATATACTCGGAAGTATGGCAAGTGGAAACTTTATGGTTCAGTCAGGATGCAGGGAACTTTACCAGGGAACATTTAATGATATTCTTGTAGCCATGATGGATCTTCGTGACCAGATGACAGAGACTCTTCAGAATGTAGATGATGCATCAGTCCAGGTATCAGCAGGTTCAGATAATCTTGCACAGTCAGCACAGGCACTTGCAGAGGGTGCTACAGACCAGGCAGGAGCCGTACAGGAACTTACATCTACTATTGCTAATATCACAGCAAGCGCAGAGCAGAGTTCCCAGAACCTTATTGAGTCACATCAGCAGGCAAGAGAATATGCAAGACAGGCAGATGAAGGTCGTCAGCAGATGAAAGACCTTGCAGTTGCAATGAAACGTATCACAGATACATCAAAACAGATTGAAAACATTACGGCACAGATAGAAGACATTGCATCACAGACAAACCTTCTTTCACTTAATGCATCTATTGAGGCTGCAAGAGCAGGTGAAGCAGGAAA
>JBNMLR010000096.1:0-7020 GCA_050874945.1 Butyribacter sp.
CATATCCACGATCTGTGCCACATATGTATTTTTCAATAAACTTTTTTCATATATTGCAAGCTCACATTCCTGGGTAAGTTTAGTCCCAAGTGAATGATTTATTTTTTCATATATTTCATTTATTGAAAGATTAAGACCGTCATACTTTTTTCTTTCTTCAAAGAAATCCTGCGTCTTATTTTCTGACTGTACCAGCTTATATATGTGCTCTTTTTTCAGTGCACTGTAAAGCAATGTATCGTTTACATCTATTATTATACATTTGTACTTTTCAAGGCTTTTAAATACAAGCACTCCCTTATGCCTGTAATACATATGCCAAAAATCACTTTCCCGCCTGCCTGAAAGTCTCACTGCATTATCTTTATCCCTTATTCCATAATGCAAACTTATCTTCGCCAGATCCGCTAAAAAACTTAACGGAGCTGACGATAACATATCACTGTTTTTTTCAAGATAAATCTCACTTCCATATGCCGACTTCTCATTTATATTTGTCAGCATATGAAAAAATCTTTTCTTTGAAAAAAATTTATTACTGCTCATACGGATTACTCCTCCCGTGGAAATATAACCGTAAACTTACTTCCCTGTCCTTCCGTGCTCTCAAGTGTAACATCCGCATTGTGATACATAGCTGCGTGCTTCACTATTGACAGTCCAAGGCCTGTTCCTCCGGTTTCTTTAGACCTGCTTTTATCTACTCTGTAAAAACGCTCAAATATTCTTGACTGCTGGTCTTCTTTTATGCCTATTCCGGTATCCTCAACCACAAGAATATCTTTTCCAGCTTCTTTTGATAAAGTTATATCAACCTTTCCACCGTCTTTATTGTACTTAATTCCATTCTCACAAAGATTGTAGACAATCTCATAGAGCAGACTTCTCACACCGTGAAGTTTTATATTCTCACCACTTACATTTATCGTAACATTCTTTTCTTTTGCGGCATTTTCAAGAACCTCTTTTGTCTCATCCGCAATGTCCCTCAGGTCTACAAGCTCCATTTCCATGTCTCTGTTTTCATCAAGCCATGAAAGTCTTATTATATCTTCCACAAGTTTTACAAGTCTCTCCGCTTCTTTACGGATATGACCTACAAATCTAGGCATATCTTCTTCTTTTACAAGATTGTTTTCCATAAGTTCGGCACTTCCGATAATCGACTGGAGAGGTGTTTTAAGTTCATGCGACACATTTGCCGAAAATTCTTTTCTTGTTCTCTCGGCATTATTCTTTTCCGTCACATCAACGGCAAGTAAGACCGCACCGAGTGTCTTGCCTGCCGACTCAATCCTGCTTACGCTAAGCTGGTAATCAAGTCCGTACCTCTTAAGCAGCATCTCAGCCTTGCCATTTTCCATAGCCTCTTTTATCGTATTTCCGACCGTGAGATTTCTTTCTACCGTAAGGAAATCTTTTCCAAGACACTCATCTGTTGTTCCAAATATCTTTTTCGCTGACGGGTTTATACTGATTATACTATTTTTAGCATCAAGTAAGATAAGTCCCTCATCCATATTTTCGATGGTTGCCTGAAATTCATCTTTCTTCCGGCGAAGTTCTTCAAGCTGCTCATCAATCTGCCTGTGCTGGTGTTCTATGTGTCTTAAAAGAGGTGCAATCTCGCCGTATGCATCATTTTGCAACGGTTCGTTGAGGTCGAGATTATTTAACGGTTCAACAACTTTTTTTGATACCCCTCTTGCAAGAAGTGAAGACAATATAACGGCTATTATTATTGTTATCACCATCGGTGAGATCATTGAAACCAAAAGTTTAAGCACCGTCTCCTGACTTACCGATATTCTCACGACACTGCCGTCATTTATCTTTTTTGCATAGTAAAGTGTTCTCTGTGTAAGTGTAGATGAATATCTCGAACACTCACCTCTGCCAAATTTTAATGCTTCCTTTATCTCTTCCCTGTTTGCATGGTTTTCCATCTTTGAAGCATCGCTTTTATTATCAAATTTTACAGTTCCGTCTGCCTCAACCCATGTTATCCTGTATTTCTTTTCCGTCAGATTTTTTAGATAGTCCTCTCCTTCATTTTCAACTCCGGTTACAACAAAGCCAAGCTGTGATTCGAGCTGTTCCTCCTCTATCGTTGTAAAATGTCTGTATAAAATTCCAAGAATAAATGTGCAGCAGAACAATACCATCACTATGGCAACTAAAAGCACTGATTTGAATATTTTTTTAGTCATTGTGTACCTCCATTTTGTATCCGACATTTCTGACTGTCGCTATATATCTGCCACCGTCACCAAGTTTCTGCCTGAGTGTCTTTATGTGCATATCGACCGTTCTTGTCTCTCCGTAACTGTCTATGCCCCACACTTCCGACAAAAGCCTGTTTCTTGTATAAGCCATACCCGGATGCATAAGAAATATCTTCAACATCTCATATTCTTTATAGGTAAGACTTATACTCTCTCCGGCGACTGATACTGTGTGTTCTTCAACATTCATTTCTATTATACCATTTACATATATCGTTTTGTTTTCTTTTTTCGGCATACATCTTCTGAGCACGGCTTTAATTCTCGAAACCATCTCCATCATACCGAATGGTTTTACAAGATAATCATCTGCACCCATATCGAGACTTTTTATCTTATCATATTCAACACTTTTTGCAGTAGCCATTATAACAGGAATATCTCTGGTTCTCGAAGATGCCTTTATCTTCTTTAAAAGCGAAACTCCGTCCTCTCCCGGAAGCATTATATCCAGTATTACAAGCTCCGGAAGTTCGTCCGTTGTCGCAAGTTCCACCCAGAAGCTGTCCCCATCACCAAATCCCTTTGCGATAAATCCTGTCTGTTCCAATGTATAAACTTCAATATCTCTTATACTCACATCGTCTTCTACGCACCAGATCATATCATTCCTCATTTCTTTAATGATTTCCCGTTACGGAAAAAACAACCCACTTAGCTACATTTACGGCATGATCTCCTATACGCTCAAAATATTTTGCTATCATAAGAAGGTCAAGGGCATATTCGCCATCCTTTGGATTTTTTGCGATAAGGTCTATAAGAAAAATCTTAACCTTATTAAAATAATCATCCACAACATCATCATACTCGATTATGCTGTTTGCAAGTTCAAGGTCACTCTTTACAAATGAGTCAATAGACTCCGTAACCATCTTTATCGTTGCCGTTGCCATCTGGTCAAGATATTCACATTCCTCACTCGTTCTTCCATTTAAAAAGCCTATTATCTCTGCGACGTCCGATGCCTGGTCCCCTATTCTCTTAATGTCCGTTATCATTTTAAGTGCCGTCGATACCTGTCTTAAATCCCTTGCAACCGGCTGCTGCTGGAGTAACAGTTTCAGGCAGAGAGATTCAACATTTCTCTCAAGGTCATCAAGCGAATTATCAAGAGGCTCAACCTCCCATCTAATCCCCGGATTTCCCTCCTTTAATGCCTTAGCCGCAAGAGAGATACACTCCTCACACATGGCACCCATCTCAATAAGTTTTTTATTCAAATCCGCAAGCTGTTCATCAAATCTGCTTCTCATTTTCAAAATCCTCCTATCTTAACCAAATCTTCCTGTAATATAATCTTCCGTTCTCTTATCCTGAGGTGATGCAAACATTTTTTCCGTATCGTCATACTCGATAAGGTCACCGAGAAGGAAAAATGCCGTCCTGTCTGATATACGGACTGCCTGCTGCATATTATGTGTAACTATAACAATCGTATATTTTTCCTTAAGTTCACTTGCAAGTTCCTCTATCTTAGATGTGGAAATAGGGTCAAGAGCGCTTGTTGGTTCATCCATAAGAAGAATTTTCGGTTCTACGGCGAGTGCTCTCGCTATGCAGAGTCGCTGCTGCTGTCCACCCGACATACCAAGTGCCGATTTTTTGAGTCTGTCCTTTACTTCATCCCATATCGCAGCACCCCTTAGAGAATTTTCAACTATCTCATCAAGTTTTGCCTTATTTTTTATTCCGTGTGTTCTCGGTCCGTAAGCAATATTGTCATATATGCTCATAGGGAAAGGATTTGGTTTCTGGAAAACCATGCCTATTTCCTTTCGGAGTTTATTCACATCGGTATCAGGTGCAAAAATATCCATATCTCCATATTTAACCTCACCTGTAATCTTTACACCCTGCACAAGGTCATTCATTCTGTTAAGTGTCTTTAAAAAAGTTGACTTACCGCATCCCGACGGTCCTATAAGAGCCGTAATGCTTTTCTCCGGAATATCAATATTTATATTTTTCAATGCCTGCGTCTGTCCATACCAGAGACACAAGTCCTTAACTGTCATTATGTTATTCATATAATTCCTCCTGCTATTTATCTATTTTCTTCTTAAAATAAAGTCCCGTAAATTTAGCAGCAAGATTAACCAAAAGTGCAAGTATCATCAATATTGCCGCTATCGCAAATGCAACCTCAAACTCACCCTGCTCTTTAGCATAAACATAAAGTGCAACGGTAAGTGTTGCTCCGGCACGTCCGAGTCCGTCAATAAATCCGTTTATCGAATGTGCGAAACCAGCCGTGAACAATAATGCTGCCGATTCTCCGAGTATTCTTCCGACTGCAAGAATACATCCCGTCATAATACCGTCAACGCAGCTTGGAAGTACAACAGTCCTTATAACTCTCCATTTACCTGCACCAAGTCCGAAAGCACCCTCTCTGTAACTTTGTGGAACTGTTTTTAAACTTTCCTGTGTTGTTCTCATAATCGTTGGAAGATTCATGATAACAAGTGTCATCGCACCCGCTAATATTGATGTCTGCATCTTAAGAAATTCGCAGAAAAACAACATTCCAACAAGACCATATATGATTGACGGAATACCTGAAAGCGTCTCCGCCGCATATTCTATTACCGCAACCAGTTTCTTATTTGTCGCATACTCAGTAAGATAAATTGCTGCTCCGACTCCAAGCGGAAGAACAACAACAAGTGTCGCTATTACTATATAAAGTGTATTTAAAATATCGGGCAGGATTCCTATGCTGTGTGTCAGATAACTGGGCTTCGTAGTAAGAAGTTTCCATGTAATATTTGGAAGTCCTTTATATAATACAAATCCGATAACAAATATAACAAGACCACAGGTTATGGCAACTGATATCCACATTAAAATTTTCATTATCCAGATATAAGCTTTTCTTTTCATAGTCCGATTACTCCTTTTCTTTCTTTAAAAGGCTGTTAAGTAATGCATTTATCAGCATTATGAACAAAAACAATACAAGAGCGATTGAAAATAATGCCTGTTTTTGCAATCCCGATGAATATGACATTTCACTTGCAACTGCTGTTGTAAGAAATCGTACACTTCCAAAAAGTTTTGGCATATTTGCCACATTTCCTGAAACCATCATTACCGCCATTGCCTCTCCTATCGCACGGCCTACACCGAGTACCACAGCCGCCGCTATACCGCTTTTTGCCGCCGGTACGGATACTTTAAAATATGTCTCGATAGGTGTTGCTCCAAGTGCAAGTGATGCATCTTCATATTCCGGTGGAACTGCTTCAAGTGCCGTAAGTGAAACACTTATTATTGATGGCAGAATCATTATCGCAAGAACAATTATCGCTGCAAAAAGACTTGCACCATCTGCTATATGAAATGTTTCCCTTACCCACGGAACAAGTACCAGCATACCAACAAGACCATATACAACAGATGGTATTCCGGCAAGCAGGCTTACTGCCATCTCAACAACTGCCTTTATTTTTTTGTTTGCAACCTTTGCAAGATATACAGCCGTAAGAAATCCTATCGGAACACCGATTATGATAGCTCCCGCCGTACCGTATATACTCGTCAGGATGAACGGCAATATTCCATATGACGGTGTTGCTGCCGTTGATGCCCATTTCTTTCCAAACAAAAATTTAAATAACCCAATCTCTCTTATCGCCGGGATTCCTGCGATAACAAGATAAACAGTTATAAGCAAAACAAATCCAACCGTAATCAGACCAAGTATTAAAAATATCCCATGGATAACCTCTTCAAATTTATTGTGACTTTTCTTCATGTTAATCCTCATTTCTGCACGCACACCTTATACACCGCTCTGCCAAAATATAGTGAATAAACCGTAACTGTCTTATTCAGGCGGATATTCACAATCCGCTCTGCTGCCTGATAGTTTTAAAACGGGCAAGTCTTACGACTCACCCTTTTTATACAATTTAAAATTTATTCATTAATAAAATCAACTTATCAACACCCGGTCTGACAGTCAGTGTACTATATCAATAACTTTCATTATTAATGTCAGACACCTGTGCAATGTATCATTGACATTATTTTTCATTTGCCGGTACTACACCTGCTGATGTGATAGTCTCTGTTGCTCCCATTGCATAGTCAAAGAATGCCTGTGCCTCGTTGCTGAGTTTTGTATCTTTCTTTGTAACGAATACGAACGGTCTCTGAATCTTATAACTTGCATCCTTTACAGTATCTTCTGATGGTGCTACCCCGTCTACCGAAAGAGCCTTTACGCTGTCATCAACTGATGCAAGTGAAGCATATCCGATAGCATTTGGATTGTTTGCAACTGTTGTGATAACATCACCTGTCGATGTAAGTTCCTGTCCGTATTTACATTTATCTTCTGTTCCCGTAATTGACTCAAATCCATCACGAGTACCACTTCCTGCTTCTCTACCGATAAGAACAATGTCACCGTTATCTCCGCCAACATCTTTCCAGTTCTTAATTTTTCCTGTGTAAATATCTGCAATCTGCTGAACCTTTAAATCCTTAACCTTGTTCTTTGGATTTACTACAATAGCGATTCCATCGTATGCAATGATTGTTTCCTCAAGTCCCTGATTTTTCTCATCATCAGTAAGTGCACGGCTTGAAAGTCCTATATCACATCTTCCCTCTGTTACTGCTGTGATACCTGAGCCTGAACCTGTAGGATTATATGTAAATTTCACATCCGGGTTTGCCTCCATAAATGCCTCACCTAATGCACCAACTACTTTTTCCATTGATG
>JBNMLR010000097.1:0-6925 GCA_050874945.1 Butyribacter sp.
GGTTCTTTTTCTAAATTTCAGCAGCTATTACTTTGTCTTTTTAAGTGCTGCCGGTCTTTTAGGCTGATGAAAAAATCCCATACACCACGGTCCTTTTTTCTGTTCTTTTTCAACCATCTTCTTAAGAACAGAACCGGAAATTTTTAATGCCCTGTCTTTAATTTCCATAACCTTATACTCTCCTTTCTTCTGTATTAGTGGGTCACAAATGTATGATAATGCCGCTCTCATGTTTTCATCCCACAAAATCACAAAAATCTCTGCCGGCACATCATTTTTTATGACCCACAGTGCAGCGAATAAATACTAAAAATGATTTATCTATAATTTCTTCATCTTCGCTGCAATAGAAAAATATCACTTAATTTTTCACTTTTCAATAGATATTGCATTTTTGGAAATTTTATTGCAGATTTGGGAATTTTTTGTCGAAATTACGATTTTTTTACGAGTAATAAACTTTTTTATGCTGCCCCATTGTAAATGCCATCACAAGAAGTACCGCTGCAAGTATAATCGAATATTCCACTGCCTGAATATATATTCCTGATACATCTAACCCGATAAAAAAGAGAATTGCCGAAAATTCTACGATTACTATAAGTCTTGCATATTTTTTATTGAAACGGTATTCGTCTTTATCATAATTCATATTTGGATGGTTTGATGCCCCTAAAATAAAGATGATAACTGCTGCGATTGCAGACAATATTTCCGATATAATGAGCGGTACGACACGATATTTTATCAGAAGTATAAGCACTATCTCCGTGCCTATGGTGCCCACAAAGCACCCCTTAAAAGAATCAAGATGGAAGCCACCCATTCTGCTTCTCAGCCAAAAAAAAGATACGATAAACATAACAATACTAATAGTCTGTCTGAAAATCAGACTTATCAATATCATTATACTTATCGTAAATGTTTTTTCAAGAAAACAAGTCAGTTTATACTTATATATTTCTTCTTCTCCCTGCCATATTATTCCTCTGTCTATCAAAAGATTTATATATCTGTCAATCATCCCTCAAGTACCTCCCGTTTGATTTACCAGAAGATACCATTTATCATTTATCTTTTCAATAGATATTGCAGATTTGGGAATTTTATTGCAGATTTGGGAACTTTTCTTTTAACATCTACCGTCCATCTATTAGAACTTCTTTTCCTTTAAATGCAAAACCATAGTGCTGTATGTTTTCTTCTTTAACTCCCCGTTTGACAAGTTCTGCGTCATAGTTTTTTTCTTCTATCTGTTTTAATGCTGCCTGCACTGTTTCTTCAAGTGTGCTTTCCTTTCTAAGATTTATCACTTTAAATTCGATTACAATGCCCGGAAGTTTTTCATTTGTTTTGTCTATCGGCTCAAGCATTATGTCATAACGACCGTAACCACTTTCACGATTTGAATTTATGATATATTTTTCTGTCTGGTCTACCATAAGTCCTAACACAAAGCCATGGAAGAAACGCGATGACTGTTCCGTCATCGCATACAAGTTTGAACTATCGTTCAAACTTGAGCCATTAGCTGCTCCTTTACAGTCGCACCATGAGGCTAAATTCTCCGGAGCCTTTTTTTTTCTGATGTATGCTTTCCTGAGTCAAATGAGCTAAATGTCCTTAATGCAACATCGTTCATACAGTCATTCATTGCTTCTATATCACCATTTATAAGTGCCTTTATAAATTCATTTGTTTCACGCTTTGCCGGACTAAACCATCTGAGTATCATTTTTCTAAACATAAATAATATTTCACGGTTTGTCAGGGCAAGTTCATATTCACATTCGCTTTCTCGCATTGCGTCCAAAGGCTCTGATGACATAACTTTAAGATACCCACTTGCAAGCATAAGACTCCATACTGCATCCTCTGAATAATCAAGTTCAGAAAATACTATCTGCTCATCTATAACAACATTTATATTTTCACCCCTGATAAGTGTCTCTATCATTGTTTTTATATATGGACTTCCCTTTTGAACAAGACTGTTTATAAGTCCATTTGAGCTTGACTCCGCCCAATAAGCTTTATATTTCTTTTCATCAAGGAAATTGATTATAGACCATGGATTATAAATATCCCTGCTTTCACCAAATGTAAATCCGTCATACCACAATTTTACTTTTTCTTTTTCACTTGAAAGTCCCTGTTCATCAAGTGCCGCAAAGACCTCATCTTCTGTAAATCCAAAGCATTTTGAATATTCGTCACTTGTCACCGTAATTACTTTTAAATTATTAAGGTCGCTAAATATACTTTCCTTTGAAACACGAGTTATTCCCGTCATTATTGCTCGCTCTAAATATGGGTTTGTTTTAAATGTCGCATTAAAAAGACTTCTTGTAAATGCTACAAGTTCTTCCCAATATCCGTTTACATAAGCCTCCTGCATTGGTGTATCGTATTCGTCAAGGAGTATGATTACTTTTTTTCCATAATAACGACTGAGATAATTTGAAAGATTATTTACAGCTTCCTGAGCTGTTTCATCATCCATACCTACACGAATTGATTTGTATTGCAACTTTTCATTTTCATTATATAAATCACTTTTCATTATATAATCAAATGCGTTATACAAATTTATAAACTCATTTTTTATCTGTTTTACGGCACCCTCGTAAGTATTCTGTTTTATTTTCGCAAAACTCAAAAATATCACCGGATATTTTCCCTGCAATTCACGATACTTTTCATCATTCCATATTTCAAGACCCTCGAATAAATCCCCTCTGTCTTTGTATTTGTTTGAGAAAAAACATTCAAGCATACTCATATTCAATGTTTTTCCGAAACGGCGTGGGCGGGTTATAAGTGTTACATCATCTTTGTTTTCTCACCACTCTTTTATAAAAGATGTTTTGTTAACATAAAAACAATTGTTTTCTATAACAGAATCAAATGCCTGTTTTCCTATTGCTACAACTCTTTTCACCATATACATCCTCCTTACTGATTTTATATTATGTAATAAATGGAAGGCTGAACTGTTACTAATACTTGCTTAATAGTGTTAAATGCTCCCAATTATCTCCGACAACCTCTGTGTATATGTATGCTCCTCTCTCACCTTTCTGCATCCGTTTTCTGCTATCATCTTTCTCTCGTCTTCATGTTCAAGATAATATTTTATCTTGTTAAACATATCCTCTCTGTCACTGTAACTCACATAATCTTCTCCGTCAACAAAGTGCATTGCAAAATCATTCTGATAATTTGTGAGCAAAAATCCTCCTGCACCCATTATATCCATTGCACGGAGCGGTATTCCGTTTCTTATGCTTCTGAGCGTGATGTTGAGATTTATCTTACTGTACTTAAATACAAGCGGCATTTCATACATATAGTGAACTTCGCCCATGTTTTTTATTCCTTTCAACTGTGGTGTCGGCTCTGATGTATAAAGTTTCATTGGAGCTATATTTCTTCCGTTTTCAAGCTTTATGTCATGAAGTTTCTCACCCAAATACCTGAATATCTCCGTCCTGTCAAGCTGTGTCATCTTGCGGCATAAAAAGTAGTTTGCATAGATATACTCTATGCTCTCCATCCCGTTTTCCTGCACTTTTACGGGCATTGCAGCCATCATTTTTTCCACTATGTCAGGTGTGAGGAGTTCCTCAATAAAAGTGTAGCCGTATATCATTCTCTGCGACTCCATTATCCCCTCAAGATAGCCTTTTGTATAATCATCAAGTTTTGGTTCCATTCTGTCATAAAGATTGTGCTCCTCCGTATAAAGCCTGCCGACAAATGAAACATCACTCTCAACAATCTTTCTGTCCTGCGGTGAGATACTTAAATCTGCAAGTCTTTTTTCATTTACTGCCATAGGCATATACCAGACATTCTTCACACCCAGATTTCTAAGTTCCTGAACCATCAATGAGTCAAATATAAAAATCCTGTTTACCTCGTTAAAGACCGATTTTGAATATGTAAGTATAAGCGGACTGTCATAACACCATGAAAGATACGGTATCTTAAGGTCATTGCAGCCATCAGATATAACCGGATAATAATTTGATGTAAACACAGCATCTATGTCATTTTCTTTAATATACTTTTTGATTTCTGATTTATATCTTGGGTCAATGCGGTAATTCTTCGGTTCTTTTTCATATAAAGATACCTTATGTCCCAATTCTTCAAATGTCTCTTTTATATCTTCAACTCCAAAACTTTTCCATGTTGGAAATAAAATGTTCATCTTTAATCCGCCTTTCGTAATTACCTAATCAATAACTTACAACATTTACATAATCTATTCCGTACTCTTCAAATATACTTATCATATTTTGGTCTATCCTCTCGCCGCACACGGCTATCGGTATTGCCGGAGGACACGCTATTGTCTGCGACGCACATATATTGCCGCAGGCATCAGAAACTTTTATTTTTCTGTACGGCGAGAATGCCGCTTCTCTTATGCTCATCACTCTTTCTGCCCTGTGAAGTATAAGTTTTTTAGGTTCTATTTTCTTTTTAGCAGTTCTTTTATCCTTAGTGTCGACTGCCCATTTTTCAAGCCGTTCAAAATCTTTCTCATCATTCTGCGGTGTTATCATCAATACAACAAAATATTTGTCTGCATATTCACATTCTATCTTATATTTTCTAAGTTCTTCGGCGAGTTCCTCGCCCTCCATACCTGCTGCCGCAGTATCTATCACTATCTTAAGCGGTTCTGTTTCCATAAGTTTTATATTATTTTCAACAAGAACTTTTTTTGCCTTTTCTATCCGTCCGATACAGTCATTTAATTCCTGTCTGATTTTTTCATCAATATATCTGTTACACATATCAAGTGACTGCATTATCAGATATGACGGACTTGTCGAACCAAACATTGTCATATAAGATGCCACATATGGTGCAAATCTTTCTTTATATTTCTTTGAAACATGGATATACGCTCCGCCTGTCAGAACCGGAAGTGTCTTGTGTGCCGAGTCACAGCATATGGCTGCTCCGCATTTTATCGGATGAATGTTTCCATATTTTTCCTCGTCAAGAAATGCCTGATATGCCCCGTGTGCATTGTCAACTATTAAAGGAATATCATATTTTTCACATACTTTTGATATGCCCTCTATATCTGCGGTATTTCCTAGGTAATCAGGAGCAGTTATATATACCGCCATCGGCAGCATATTTCTTTTATTTTCTTTTCCACGTATAGTCTTTTGTTCTGTATCTGACAATTCTATACTGTCTTTTTGGAGATTATCTGAGTTTGTTTTAACTTCTTCTGTCTTTATTTCTGTATCGTCTGATAGTTTTTCAAGATATTCCATAATATCCTCGGGTGTCACCATGCTCACGCATATACTGTCCGCATCTTTCGGATAGATAAATTCCACATCGAGGTCAAGAAGTGCAAGCGCATCTATCATAGACTTGTGGACATTTCTTGCCGCAAGTACATATGCACGCTCTGTTATTGTATCTGCTTTTTTGTGCAAAAGCTTTCTTCTGTAATCGGCAAAAACAACGGCAAGCATAGTCTTTATGCACTGTGATGAACCTTCTGTTGAATAAAAAGAAGCACCACTTCCAAATAGTTTTGCCGCATTTTCCTGACTTTTCTTTATTATTCCATCTGCATGGCTCAATACATCTGCACCATCTATCTCCGTTATGTCGTATTTCTCACAGCCTACAAAGTTTCTGCCCTTATGCCCCGGCATATGAAACCTTGAAAAACCGTTGTCGGCGTATTCTTTCACAAAATCACAGATTGGTGTCTCCATCTATCTTGCTCCTTTTTAAAATTTCTCTCCGATAACATCCCCCATCTTTACAATGGTTTCAAAATCCTCTGCTGAGTTTTTGATTATCTCATCCTTAATCTTTACCATATCTTTTGCAAATGCAAGTATAACCGTAGAGCCTCCAAATTCAAAACGACCTTTCTCCTGACCTCTTGACACATGGCATTTCTCATCATTGTTGACAATCCGTCCAACCATCAACGCACCTACTTCTATCTGAAGTATCTTTCCAAAATTCTCGCTGTGCAAAACACTGCACTCTCTTGTATTTTCCTTGTATATGTCGTTTCCTGCTTCTATCGCAACAGGGTTTACGGTGTGATAAACACCGTTTATTCTTCTTACCGGTCCGAGATAACCGTTATCCACATATGAATATCTGTGATAATCATCCACGCAAAGTCTGAATACAAGCATATGACCACCATTGTAATAGTCAGCGAGTTTTCTGCTCCTTGTAAGGCTTTCAAATGAATATTTTGTCCCCTTAATCTCATACTCTGAATTTTCATCTATCTTATAAACCGTAAGTTTACTGTCACACGGAGAACCCAAAAGCTCCGGTGTCATATCAAAGACTCTCGCACCCTCTTTAATCTTTCTGGTAAAAAATTCGTTGTAGCTTTTATATTCTTTTTCTTCATACTGTGACATATCAATATTGTTTTTTTCGATAAACGGCTTTATTATCGGTACTGAAAGAGGGCTGTCCATAAACCTGCCGCCAAGTTCAGACACGGCTCTGCAGGTAAGTACCTTTAATAACTGCTTTCCTATGTCACTCTTATACATTTTTTCAAGTAATCTGTCCTGACTGTTTTGCTGTAATCTGCAATTTATTCTTTCAAATTCCATTTTTTACTCCATTCTTAACAATTAAAATCATGTTAATAAAATTTAATGCATCTTATTTTCATAATCCTCCCCGGCATCACTGGTAACTACAACTTTATAGTCCATATTTTCTCCTTATATCCGCAGAAACCTCCGATGCACCTTTATACATTCCATTTTCCGCATTTTCACGCGACTTTTCCAATTTGGCTAATATTTCACGCTCTGTTAATGCCCCATATGGATTTACTGCTGCTCTTTTTATTTCAAATGGAAAGCCGTTTACCGCTAATGCCTGTGTTAAAATTATA
>JBNMLR010000098.1:0-6917 GCA_050874945.1 Butyribacter sp.
GGTCTGGCTTATCTGAACCAAATCTGTCCATAGCCTCCTGCCATGTCATTCTCTGAATAGGAAGCTCTATGTCAACATCAAGTATTTCCTTGAAAATTTTCTGTAAAAGTCTCTCGTTTACATCCATTACATCGTCTTCATCGACAAACGAAAGCTCCATGTCAACCTGTGTAAACTCAGGCTGTCTGTCTGCTCTAAGGTCCTCATCCCTGAAACATCTCGCAAGCTGGAAATATCTGTCATAGCCTGAGCACATAAGAAGCTGCTTAAAAAGCTGTGGTGACTGTGGCAGTGCATAAAATGTTCCCGGATGCACACGGCTTGGCACAAGATAATCTCTTGCACCCTCAGGTGTAGACTTTGTGAGCATAGGTGTCTCTATCTCTAAAAATCCCTCATCGGCAAGGAACTGACGAATCAATGTTGCAACCTTACTTCTCATAATGAGATTTCTCTGAAGATCAGGTCTTCTAAGGTCGAGATAACGGTATTTTAATCTGAGTTCCTCTTTTGTCTTGCTGTCCGCTTCAATAGGAAACGGTGGTGTATCTGACTCAGAAAGAACACGAAGTTCTTCTGCACGAAGCTCGATGGCACCTGTTGCAAGATTTTCATTAACCGCACCCGAACGTGCCGTAACTTTACCTTTAACAGCTATGACAAACTCACTCCTAAGTTTCTCTGCCTTTGCGAAATCTGCTTCATTTATCTCTCCATCCTCAAAGATAACCTGTAATATTCCTGAACGGTCACGCATATCAACAAAGATGATACCACCTTTATTTCTCTGCTTCTGAACCCATCCCATCATAGTGACTTCTTCACCAATATTTTTTTCACTTAACTCGGCACATCTGCAAGTACGCTTCATGCCTCTCATTGATTCAGCCATTTTGTCTTGTCCTCCAATATCTGTAACTCTTAATTGTCTAATAAAACTCTCTAATCTAGCAGTATAACAGATTTTTTGCTGTTTGTGAAGTGGCGAGAAATGGATTTTTTAATACTGCGAAAAAAACGGGCTGTTACACTAAAATCAATTAATGTAACAGCCCTGATAAGCTGGTTTTATTATATGTCAATAAGTCAAAAATGTTCATTTGTGCAAGTGCAAACACATTTTTGACTTTTGACACTTACATCAGATTATTAGTTTGCAGAAAAAAAAGCTTTTACAAATTCTTCCTGTGATAAATACACTTTCCCTTTCCATATAATTGATTTTGAATTATCAGAATAATCAAATATATTACCTTCTATACTCTTTACACTATTTGGAATTTCTATACTTGTTAAACCACTGCATCCTTTAAATGCCTCATATCCTATACTTTTTACGCTGCTTGGGATTTCTATGCCTGTCAAACCACTACATCCGCTAAATGCAAACCTTTCTATACTTGTCACGCTGCTTGGGATTTTTGTATTTTTACATCCGGCTATCAATTCATTACTTGCAGTTTTTATAATCGCATTGCAATTTTCCCTGCTGTCATATACAGTATTATTTTCATCTACTTTTATACTTTCCAAACCACTGCAATCTTCAAATACAGAATCATCTGCACTCTCCTCTTCACCTGCAATACTCGTTACGCTGCTTGGAATTTCTATACTCGTTAAACCACTGCATCCTTTAAATGCAATCCCTCCTATGCTTGTTATACCATCTGGGATTTCTATGCTAGTCAAACCACTGCATTTGTAAAATGTAGCCCACTTTATATCTGTTACACCACTTGGTATTTTTATGTCAGTCAGACCGCTGCATCCACTAAATGCACTATAACCTATACTCGTTACGCTCTCCGGAATTTCTATGCCGGTCAAACCACTGCACCAATCAAATGCAAGATTTCCTATACTTGTTACACTATCCGGAATTTCTATACCGGTCAAACTACTACATTCATAAAATGCATAATTTCCTATACTCGTTACGCTGCTTGGAATTTTAGTATCTTTGCAGCCAACTACCAATTCACTGCTTTCTTTCTCAATGATTGCATTGCAATTTTCCCCATTATACTCACTATAATATACAGTATTTTCTTCAGCTACTTTTATCTCTGTCAGGCTGATACATCCGCTAAATGCCTGCTCTTTTATCTTCGTTACACCGGCTGGAATTTCTATGCTTGTCAAGCCGGTACATCCATAAAATGCAACCTCTCCTATACTTGTTACATTGCTCGGGATTTTTGTATTTTTACAACCAACTACCAATTCATTGCTTTTTGTTTTTATAATTGCATTACATTCATTTCTACTATCATATACAGTATTTCCTTCAGCTACTTTTATATTTTCCAAACCACTGCATCCGATAAATGCCTCATCCTCTATACTCGTTACACTGCTTGGAATTTCTATGTCAATCAGGCTGCTACATCCTCTAAATGTTCCATAATCTATAATTGTTATACCACTCGGAATTTCTATGCCGGTCAAACTGCTGCATCCTAAAAATGCATAATCTCCTATACTCGTTATACTGTCAGGAATTTCTATGCTTGTCAAGCCGGTACATCCTCTAAATGTACTATTTCCTATACTTGTTATGCTGCTTGGAATTTTCATGCTTGTCAAACCGCTACAGTCTTCAAAGGCACCACCTCCTATACTCGTTACACTGTCAGGGATTTCTATGCTTGTCAAACCGCTGCATCCCTCAAATGCAACTCCTCCTATACTTGTTACACTGTCAGGGATTTTTATGCTTGTCAAACCGCTACATCCTGAAAATGCACCACCTTCTATATCCGTTATACTACTTGGAATTTCCATGCTCTTTAAGCCGCTACAGCCATAAAACATACCTTCCACTAAACTTGTTATGCCAGTCGGAATTTCTATGCCCGTTAAACCACTACAGTCTTTAAATACATAAGTTCCCAGACTGGTTACACTGCTTGGGATTTTTATGCTTTTCAAGCCGGTGCATCCTCTAAATGCACTATATCCTATGCTCGTTACGCTATTTGGAATTTCTATGCTTGTCAAGCCACTACATCCTGAAAATGCAGACCCATCTATATTTGTTACAGTGCTCGGAATTTCTATGCCCGTTAAACCACTACAGCCTTCAAATGCAGATATGTCTATGCTCGTTATACTACTTGGAATTTTTATACTTGTTAAGCCACTACATCCTAAAAATGCAGACTCTCCTATACTCGTTATACTGCTTGGAATTTTTATACTTGTTAAGCCACTACAGTCTTCAAAAGCAGATATACCTATGCTCGTTACGCTGCTTGGGATTTCTATACTCGTTAATCCACTGCACCCGCTAAATGCAGATTCTCCTATACTCGTTACGCTCTCTGGAATTTCTATACTTGTTAAGCCACTACATTCTCTAAATGCACCATACCCTATACTTGTTACTCCCTCTTTCACAACTACTTTAAAAGGCTTACCCTTTATATCCTTTATAGAAGAACTGTTTGTTCCATCATATATCACAGTTTTTATATCTGATGGGTCTGTTGTTGCTTTCGGTGTTTCTGTCGGAGCCGGCGTTGTATCTGGTGTCTTGCTCTCCTGTGGTGCCGTTGGTGCCGGCGTTGTATCCGGAGTCTTGCTCTCCTGTGGTGCCGTTGGTGCCAATGTTGCATCAGGTGTTTTGCTCTCCTGTGGGTCTGTCGGAGCTGTTGTGACATCTGCTGTAGCTGTCGGCACTATCGTTGTTTCCGGTGTCCCACTTGACTGAGGTGTTTCTGTTGCTTTCGGCGTATTCGTTGCCGACGGAGTTTTTGTTGTACTTGGTTTCTTTGTCACACTCGGTTTCTTGGTAGTTGCTGCCTTTTTTGCAGCCGCTACTGTTATGGTACATTTATATTTTTTCTTTCCTACTGTTGCCTGTACGGTCGCTTTTCCTTTTTTAATTCCTTTTACCGTGCATTTTGTCTTGCTCTTTTTTGTTATTTTTACATATTTTGTTCCTTTAGTTACTTTCCATGTAACTTTCTTTTTGTTGTTCTTAAGTTTTACAACCGTACTTTTTCCTGCTGTTACTTTAGCTGTCTTTGTTATGCTCACTTTTTTAGCTGCATTGGCATATGTAGCTGCATTGGCATTGCTTAATACAAGTGAGACTGCCATTACCGTCGAAATTGTTTTTCTCAGATTTCTTTTCATAGCTTTCGTTCCTTTCGTTTTTCTGGTGTTTGTTTGCATTTCTTAAATATTTATAAGAACCTATAAAAACATTCTTAACAAGCATAGTTTATGCCAGTTAAGAATATTTGTCAACTTTTTCCACGAACAAAGAGTCGCTTGCGACTCTTTCGCGCTTGAGTGGAATGCGTAGCATTTACTTCTTTTCCACGAAATGCGCATCCTCACGGAGTGTTTTTTATATTCTAGGAAACATCTTGTTTCCTAGAATATAAAAAAGACACTTCCACATACTCTGCTCAAATACTACTGTATCAGACCAAAAGTATATGTTAGTGTCTTATTAATTTTTACGATATTTATCTACCGTCCATCTATCAGCACTTCCTTACCTCTAAACGCAAAGCCATAATAATGAATGTTTTCTACTTTTACTCCCCGTTTGATAAGTTCTGCATCATAGTTTTTTTCTTCTATCTGCTTTAATGCCGCTGTGACTGTTTCTTCAAGCGTTTGTTCTTTTCTTGGATTTATCACTTTAAATTCGATTACGATGCCCGGAAGTTTTTCATTGGTTTTGTCTATTGGTTCAAGCATTATGTCATATCGACCGTAACCGCTCTCACGATTTGATGTTATGATATAGTTTTGTGTCTGGTCTACCATAAGTCCTAAGACAAAGCCATGGAAAAATCTTTCAGGTTCTTCATCAGATGGACTATTTCCTGTGTCAAAATAACTTATAGTTTTTAATGTTACTTTATTTATATAAGCATTCATACTTTCTATGTCTCCGCATATAAGTGCTTTTATAAATTCATTTGTTTCCATTTTCGCCGGACTGAACCATCTGAGTATCATTTTTCTAAACATAAATAATATTTCACGGTTTGTCAGGGCAAGTTCATATTCACATTCGCTTTCTCGCATCGCATCCAAAGGCTCTGATGATATAACTTTAAGATAACCACTTGCAAGCATCAGGCTCCATACTGCATCCTCTGAATAATCAAGCTCCGAAAATACTATCTGCTCATCTATAACAACATTTATATTTTCACCCTTGATAAGTGTCTCTATCATTGTTTTTATATATGGACTTCCTTTTTGAACAAGACTGTTTATAAGCCCGTTTGAGCTTGACTCTGCCCAATAGGCTTTATATTTCTTTTCGTCAAGAAAATTGATTATAGACCATGGATTATAAATATCCTTACTTTCACCAAATGTAAACCCGTCATACCATAATTTTACTTTTTCTTTTTCGCTTGAAAGCCCCTGTTCATCAAGTGCCTCAAAAACCTCATCTTCCGTAAAGCCGAAGCATTTTGAATATTCGTCACTTGTTACCGTAATCACTTTAAGATTATTCAAATCAGAGAAAATACTTTCTTTAGAAACTCTAGTAATACCAGTCATTATTGCTCGCTCTAAATATGGATTTGTCTTAAAAGTAGAATTAAAAAGACTTCTTGTAAATCCTACAAGTTCCTCCCAATATCCGTTTACATAAGCCTCCTGCATTGGTGTATCGTATTCATCAAGAAGAATGATTACTTTCTTACCATAATATCTCTGCATAAAGCAGCATAATTGGTTTATAGCAACACTTACTATTGCATCAGACATATCCATACTTATACTTTTAAAAAAACTTTTTTCTTTATCTGTTAATATACCACTGTCATATAGATAGTGGTTTTCGTTGTATAACTTTACTATCTGGAAACATATCTGCTCCCTTGTATTCTCAAACTTATTTGTTTTTATTTCCGCAAAACTCAAAAATATCACCGGATATGTTCCCTGCAATTTGCGATATTTTTCATCATTCCATATTTCAAGACCTTCAAACAAGTCTCCCCTATCTTTATATTCATTTGAGAAAAAGCATTTAATCATATCCATGTTTAATGTTTTTCCAAATCGGCGTGGACGGGTTATAAGTGTTACATCATCCTTGTTCTCCCACCACTCTTTTATAAAAGATGTTTTGTCAATATAAAAACAATCATTTTCTATAACAGAGTCAAATGCCTGTTTTCCTATTCCTACAACTTTTGCCATATGCCCCCTCCTTACTAATATATTGTTCTATAAGCATTAACTATTGCCATTTGAATAAATTTGCTGTTACCTGCTATCTATCAGCAGCTCCTTGTCACAGTTTAAAAAGCATAAACTACCTACCTGCCATCTATCAACACCTCTTTGTCACAGTTTAAAAAACATAAACTGTAACAGATTTTGGCAATGCTTCGCATCCTAAATTGCCAAAATCCTCACACGAAACTTTTCACTTACGATATTTTCGGTTCCGAAAACATCATTACTGTTCACACCTTTGGTGCGACCAGCAACGATTTCAGCCCATTTAAAATACATCTCCGATGTATGAGGCTGAAATCCTGTAATATTTAATCATTAGCACATAGCTTGACAGCTTGTGTCAAGCTTGTGAGTGAACAATCACAAACTACCTATTTGCCATCTATCAGCACTTCCTTACCTCTAAACGCAAAGCCATAATGATGTATGTTTTCTGCTTTTACTCCCCGTTTGATTAGCTCAGCATCATAATTTTTTTCTTCTATCTGCTTTAATGCTGCCTGCACCGTTTCTTCCAGTGAGTTTTCTTTTCTCTGATTTATCACTTTAAATTCGATTACTATTCCCGGGAGTTTTTCGGCAGTTTTGTCTTTCGGCTCAAGCATTATGTCATATCGTCCGTAACCACTTTCACGTTTTGATGTTATGATATAATTTTGTGTCTGGTCTACCATAAGTCCTAATAC
>JBNMLR010000099.1:0-6915 GCA_050874945.1 Butyribacter sp.
CGGTGACAAATGTATTAAATAAAAATAAAGGATTTAATACAGGTTCTAATGTAGAAAAGATAGCAGCTTTTCAGAGAGGAAAGACCACTTGGAAAAGCTACAAAGAAACAATAAAAAAAGCAGGCTGCACTTCAAAGATTACATATATATATGACAAAAACAGTAAAGCTGAGATGGTGGAGGATACAGTGCCGCGTCCCGGTGAGATGCTTCCTGACAACAATATCATCAAAGTGACCGTTAAAAGCCCTAAAAAAGTGACAATAGGCGAGATGAAACAAAAGTCAAGGTCACAGATAGAGGAAAAATTAAAAGAATGTGGGATAAGTTCAGGTGTCCGATTTGAATATGATTACAATAATGCAAAGCCTGAAGCCTGCTTCAGACAGAGTAAAAAGGGAGAGATAGCTTCGGGGGACATACCTAAACTTAAATTTTATATCTCGTGGGGGCGCAAAGCAGATTATATGCTTAAAATCCCTGAACTTGCGGGAAAGACACCATCGGAAGCACAAAGACTTATAGACGGATTAAACAAAAAGTTTGATTGTAAGATAAGGGTAGAAACAGGCAGAGAACAGATAAGTCAGAGTGTTGGAAAAGGAAAGATAATAAGCCAGACGCCGGTTGCAGGAAAGGAATTTAACTCAAATGCAAAAGACAACAGGATAGCGGCAAAAGAAAAAGTTCCTAAAAAGGTGGAGGTTACGGTGAGTCTCGGAAAACCGACACCAAAACCTACAGCGAAACCGACACCAAAGCCTGTTGTTCCAAAGGAAGAACATAAAAAAACACAGAGCAGACCACAGACAAAAAGCAAGAGCAGTTCAGGCAGTAAGAGTAAAAAGAAAAAATCGTCTGACAGCAATTACAGTTTTGAGGCTGATGATGATTATGCAACACTTAACTGATGAAATCTAAAAGATTGGGAATGGTGAGTAAAATGTTTAAAACACTTGTAGATCCGAATAAGCTGTGCATGGGATGTATGGGACTGCTTGAAAACAGCAACACGGTATGCCCCAAATGCGGTTTTTCTTTGGATAAATATGTCCAGCCGGCGAATAGTATGCCGCCATATGAGATATTGAATGGGAAATATCTTGTAGGGCGTGTCATAGGAATAGGCGGTTTTGGAATTACATATATAGGATGGGATTTTTATCAGAGTAAAAAAATATGCATAAAAGAATACTTTCCAAAGGGGGTGGCAGAACGCGAAAACAACACGACCGTATCGACAGAGTGCAGCACCTACAGCATGGATGTATATACGGAAAATACCAAAAAAGCCGCTTATCTTGGGGGGCTTAGAACTTACATCAGGGAAGCGGAAAATCTTTCAAAATTTTATGCAATGCCGGGTATAGTGTCGGTCAGGGATTTCTTTTATGGAAACCGCACCGCCTACATAGTTATGGAATATATTGAAGGAATAAATTTAAGGCAGTTTGCAAAAGCGTGTGGCGGTGTAATGGAGGGCTACATACTTTTTGAAATGCTAAAAGATGTAATAAAGGCGTTGAATACCGTACACAAGGCAGGAATCGTTCACCGGGACATAAGCCCTGACAATATCATGGTGAACAGAAAATATCATGCCAAGCTCATAGATTTTGGTGCGGCAAAACAGTTTGGAACAGGAAAAGACAGATCGATACTGCTAAAACACGGATATGCACCGATAGAGCAATATGACAGAAACGGAAATCAGGGTCCGTGGACTGATGTTTACAGTCTGTGTGCGACAATGTATTACCTGCTGACAGGGAAAAAATTGCAAAAAGCATATGACAGGGTCGCGGAAGACAGGACGATACCACTCAGTAACTTTAATATTCAGATAGAAAAACATCAGGAGATGGCGATATTAAAGGGAATAAGCGTACAGATAGAGGACAGGTACCAGTCTATGGCAGAACTGTATTATGAGCTTTATCAGGAGTATCTTCCGGGAGAAGAAAAACATGACAAGGTTGAAGAAATTCCGGAAAGCCTTGCTCCAACGGAACCAGAGGAACATGAAGTTTTTCCTGAAAAGGGAAATCAAATTGAATAATGAGAGGGATTAAATATGTTGCGTATAGGAATTTGTGATGATGATAAGGAATATAGAGAAAAAATATATGATCTGGTTATACATTCCATATTTTCATATGATGATGCAGATGTTGAATTTTATGACACCGGGCAACAGGTTGTTGAAAGTATAGAGAATGGAAATTTTAACAGAGACTTATTATTTCTCGATATAAATATGCCGGACAGGGACGGACTTGATACGGCAAAGTTTATAAGGGAGAACAATGTGGATGTTGATATTATCTTTGTGACGGTGTCGACAGACCATGTGTTTGACGGATATACCTACAAGGCATTCTCGTATATATTAAAGCCCGTTGACGGAAACAGGCTTGACGAGGAGATAGGGCGTTATATGGCAGAAAGGTTTAAATGCACAAACTGTCTTCATATAACGGTCAATAACAGAAAAGAACAGATTTTTCTTGACAAGGTATATTATTTTGAAGGTGAAGGAAGAAAGATAAGAATACACCAGAAAGACGATGATATAAGTTTTTATGCAAAGATGGCTGACCTTGAGGAAATGCTTAAACAGTATGGTTTTGTAAGATGCCATCAGAGTTACATAGTCAATAAAAAATATGTTACGGGCTGTTCGAGAACTGAGGTAAAGATCGGTGAAGAAATATTGCCGGTGAGCAGAAAGTATCAGGAAAATGTTAAGGACATCATATAGGCAGGAGGGTATAAAAATGAAAAACGATATGTTGACAATGCAGGTGACTAAAAGCCTTGCCTTATCTGAGGATAAAAGGGGAGGGCTTATATGTATAAGAGGAACGCATATAGGCAAATGCATACCATTGCCGAGTGATGAGATAGTGACACTTGGCAGGGATGCGGCAAAATGCACATATGCCATCGTTGACAGCCAGGTAAGCAGAAAGCATTGTGAGATTACATATGTCGGGGCATTAAATAAATATCGTGTCATCGATTATTCAAAAAACGGCACTTATCTTGGAAACGGTAAAAGACTTGAAAGAGATAAGGAATATTATCTGTCGCCGGCAGAGGAATTATATTTAGGTAATGAAGATAATTTATATAAACTTCGTTAAAAACAAAGACAGGAATGCAAAGGTCCTGAGAGGAGGAAAAAATGAGTAAAAAAATGAACATTTCCCGTGTACTTCCGGGAATCGAACTTTGCCTGATAATGCTTGCAGGTCTTTTTGTACCTTTGATAAGTTACAATGACGAGTCGTACAAAATATGTAACGGTTACAGACTGCTTTTGATGGCAAACCCAAATGACAAGACGGTTTACAGGAGCAGGATAATGTCACTTAGGCTGTTTGTGATAATAACGCTTGTCGTGATAGCGGCGGCACTGATAACGCTTTTTATCACGGGAATAGCCAAAAGAACATTTGCTGTCGGCGGGATAGTGTCGATAGCGGCAGGAGTTGTCATTCTCGTGTTAGGTTACATAAACTATTCATCGATAGATGATATGCTCAACGGCCACATACATATAAGACAGGGATTTCTTGTAATATTTGCAGCGGCGGCAGGGCTTATACTGTACGCACTCCTGATGGCTGTGATACCTGATGGAAGTCAGAAAAAAGCAAAGCCTGTTAATAACAATATGGAAAATCCTATCGGATCTACTGTCTATGTCGGACAGAGTATGGAGGGTAAGATAATCGGTGTCGAGGGTACTTTTAAGGACGCTGTTATAGAAATCAGGCCGGGTGAGGGCATTGTGGTGGGACGAGATCCCGCACAGGCACAGATAGTGCTTCAGAATGCAAAAGTGAGCAGAAAACATTTTATGATAACAATGGATGCATCAGGAGAATTTGCAAGTATCACCTGCTATTCAAAAAATGGAATGACAGTCGGAAATAATCAATATCTTCAGGAGGGAACGACTCTTCAGATAAACGGACGGCAAAGGATTGTGATGGCAGGCGGAAATGAAGTATTAGAGATTGTGTGATAGCAGGAAAGGAAAGACAGATGAAGAAATGTTCAAATTGTGGAAAAGTTTTTGAGAACGATGACAAATTTTGCGACCAGTGTGGTGCATTGCTGCCCGATGAAACAGAAGAAACGGTAAAGCAGTCACAATCAGGAATATTAAAGATAGTCAATATCGCACTCGGAGCAGTATTTGTGTTCGTAGTGGCATTTGCATTGTTTACAAACTTTATAAAAAATGATTCAAAAGAATACCTGAACAATGATTATAAGAAACTGTGTAAAACGATAAAAGACTCAGGCATAGAGCTGTCAGATGATAACAACCAGAAGATGGACGAGATAAAAAAGCAGATGGAAGATATAGATTCATGCGATGAGAAAAAACTCAAAGAAAATATAGACAGCATGAATACTACAATGACGGCACTTAAGCAGTATAGTGACGAGTTAAAAGATTATAAAGGAAAGATAGAAGCCATTGATAAGGAAGTCCAGAAAAACGATCTGACAAGTGAGTGCTCAGGATATTCGGGAAACTGCAATGATGCGGTGGAAGAACTCAGTTCCTATATTTCGCAAAATGATGTTTCAAAGGCAAAAGAAGCATCAAAAAATGTGGCAGAGAATATAGAAAAATATACTGCAGGGAAAGACAACTACACATACTGGAAAGAGTGCTCAAACTCAATAAACGAAATCGGCGAAACGGCATCGGGAAAAGATATAAGCAGTCATGAGGATATTTCAACAAAAGCAGATGCGGCAGGAGAGGCGTTGAGCAATTATGAGAACGCCCTTCATGACGGCGAGGATATTGAGATAAAAGATACAAAATCCAAATTAAAAACCGCATTGCAGGAGTACAAAGACATTGTAAACAAGACAAAGCCTGAAAAGAAAGTGGTTTATGAATATCTTCCGGGTGTGCAGGACAGCACAGACGATTCAGACGATGAATCTGACAGCAGCGGTATGTTCCTTGTCTCAAACAGCGATTCACTTTTAATTAGTACAGACAGCACGGAGGGATGGCTCAGTGATTTCGGTGCGACTGACAGAGAGAGAGCCTGCTGGTACACACTTGCGATAAATGAAATATCAGCGAGATACGGAGCAGAATTTTCATCACCGTCATTAAAGACATATTTTGCAAACAGAAGCTGGTACAGAGACCTCGGATATGACCCAAATGATATAGCAAAAGAGTTCTCAAGCGTCGAGAAGAAAAACTTTGCAAACTTCGGCAAGATAAGAAACAAGTACTGCAAGAAACTTGGTATCAAGGCAAGTGCATATTCATTCTCGGCAGACGAATTTGAGAGTGTTCTCGATAAGTTTTTGTATTAAAGATTAAATTAACGATACTTTTGTAAGTAAATTGTTGAATATTACATTTCAGATGTAGAATATGACAATTTCAAAATAAAGGGTGGGAAGTCTGATAGAATGAAATCAGATTTAAGGAAAGTATAAATAAAAGTAAAGGAGACAAAAATTATGTTTAATAAGAAATTAGTAAAAGGATTTATGGCAACAGCGATGGCAGCAGCACTTGCTGTTACATCGGTTGCACCGATACAGAAAGCAGCAGCAAGTCAGCCTGATACATCAGTGATTACACCGGCTGCGACAAATACGACATTTTCAACAGCAAGGGATCTCAGTTTTAATACATCTAACTCTGAGAAAATGTCAGACTCAGACAGTAAGAGATATTATAAGTTTACATTAGATGAAGCAAGTGTGTTGGTTATGAATTTAAAGAAAAAGTATATCGATATAACCATAAAAATATATGACAGTTTGAAAACTGAAATATATAGTTGGGGAATATCTCACTATGACGTTGGTGAGTTTAATTCAGGAAACATATATCTGACAGGTGGTACATATTATTTAGGTATTGATTATACTGGAGAAATGTCATTTTTAATCACATCAGATTCTGCAGGTGAAAGTTTTACAGAGTCGCAGGATAGTGACAACAATTCACAGGAGACAGCAAATGACATATCACTTAATAAAAAGTATAAGGGTGTATTATGTCAGAATGATGATGTAGATTACTATAAGTTTAGTATTCCTGCCGATGGAAAGGTTACAATGGACTTAAACAATACTACAAATGGTGATATAAGATATACATTTTATGACAGCTCATTTAATTCAGCATATTCAAATGTTACAAATGGAAAGTTAAAAGAGAGCGTTCAGCTTATAGAGGGTACATATTATGTCGGAGTTAAGAGAGAGAGTACTGACAAAGGTACAGGTTCTTATACATTTAATTTAAGCTTTACCATTACAATACCTAATGCACCAAATATCACTACTATCAAAAACTCAGGCAAAAAGAAGATGACAATCAAGTGGGGAGCTGTTAGCAATGCCGACGGTTATGAGCTTCAGTATGGAAAGAGTTTAAACTTCAAGGGATGCGTTACAAAGTCATATTCTCCGGCAAAGGAGAGCGTAAGTTTCACAAAGCTTACTAAGAAGAAAAAATATTATGTAAGAATGCGTTCGTATGTTCTTGTAAACGGCGAGAAGAAATATAGTCCATGGGGACAGAAGAGATCGGTTGTTATTAAGAAATAACCTGATGAACTAAACAAACAATACAATTACCCTCTGTTGCAACAATAAATCACAATTATGCGACAGGGGGATTTGAGGTATATAAGAATAATAAAGAATAAGCAAGAGTACAACAAAGTTGATACTATAAATCTGGTTAAAGTTTTAAAAATTGTCAAATATTACAATTTAAATGTAGAATATGACAATTTATAAAACAAATAATGGAATATTTGGTAAATTTAAGGTAAGTCCTTTCTGTCACAAAAATAGGGCAAAAGTCTGTGATAGAGGGAGATAAATAAAAAAGGAGGACAAAAA
>JBNMLR010000100.1:0-6848 GCA_050874945.1 Butyribacter sp.
TACTGTTCAATTATCAAGGTTCTAGGTCTTTATCCGACCTGTTGTTTACTGACTTGCTGTTTGCGTCAGCGATATATATCTTATCACCTTTGCTTTAGCTTGTCAAGAACTTTTTTATTTTGTTTTTTGAAGTTTTTCAAAAAAACAAAATCTTGGAAACCTTTATGATTTCCTGCTCCCGCACCAATAAGAAATCGTTTGCTTCATGCTTTATTTCTTATCGCTTTTTGCGACAGCGATATTTATCTTACAACATCTTTTCGACATTGTCAAGAACTTTTTTCAATCTTTTGTATCTCGTCTCACGACCGTCCAATAAATTGAAATTTAGTGGAATGAACCACAACGGAGAAAGAGGGATTTGAACCCTCGCGCCGCGTGAACGACCTACACCCTTAGCAGGGGCGCCTCTTCAGCCTCTTGAGTATTTCTCCATTCAGCAAATTTCTGCTGAGCAAGACTTAGTATAGCAATTTTACTGCTACTTGTCAACTATTTTTTTACTTTTTTTTATTTTTTATTGTTTTTACTTATTTTCAAGCATTTTCACCTGTTTTTGTGTCCCTGCAGCACAGCTTAGACTATATTAAATTTAATGTTATAACTATTTATGTGACTCATACATATTATTCTTTTCATTATCTATTACAACTATTGCCGGAAGATTTTCTACTTCCAGTTTTCTTATGGCTTCTGTTCCAAGATCGTCATAGGCTATCACTTCTGCTTTTTTTATGCATTTTGATAATAACGCACCCGCTCCGCCTATTGCCGCAAAATATACTGCATTGTTTTTATTCATCGACTCTATTACATCCTCAGAACGCTTTCCCTTGCCAATCATTCCTTTTAAACCATGTTCGAGCAGCAATGGTGTGTATTTGTCCATTCGGCTGCTTGTAGTTGGTCCTGCCGAGCCTATGACCTGTCCTTCTCTCGCCGGAGACGGTCCGAGATAATATATTATGTTATTCTTAAGTTCAAATGGTATATCCTTACCATTTTTTATTGCTTCATACATTCTCTTATGTGCCGCATCTCTCGCAGTATAGATTGTTCCCGTTATATATACATAATCTCCTGCTTTTAATGAATTTACGACCTCATCATCTATTGGTGCATTTATATATCTGTCCATTTTATCCCTCATTTCCTTATTTTTTGTCTAACAATTTTTCTAAAACTTCATTTTCCTGAATTTTAGCATTAAAATATTTCTCACTTTCAGTCCAGTCAATCTCAAATTTACGGCTGCTTTATAATATTCTCTTTTTGTGACGGTTTACATGGCAGCACATATTTATGGCAACAGGCAGTCCTGCTATATGTGTTGGGTAGGTCTCGATATTTACGCCGAGTGCCGTTATCTTTCCACCAAGTCCACCGGGTCCGATATTAAGATTGTTTATATCGGAAAGGAGTTCCTTTTCAAGTTCTGCGACATATTCTATGCTGCTCTCACTGTTTATATCTCTTGTAAGTGCCTTTTTTGCAAGCAGTGCACATTTTTCAAATGTTCCGCCTATTCCTACTCCGACTACCACCGGAGGACATGCATTTGGTCCTGCAAGCTTTACTGTCTCTATAACGGCATTTTTAACGCCCTCTATGCCATCGGCAGGTTTTAACATACAAACCCTGCTCATATTTTCACTTCCAAATCCTTTTGGTGCCACAGTTATCTCTACTTTGTCACCCGGAACTATCTCATAATGTATTATTGCAGGTGTGTTGTCTTTTGTGTTTTCTCTTATAAGCGGGTCTTTTACTACTGACTTTCTTAAGTATCCCTCTGTGTATCCTTCTCTGACACCCTGATTTATGGCATCCTCAAGACTTCCGCCTGTTATATGTACTTCCTGACCGACTTTTATAAATACGACTGCCATACCTGTGTCCTGACATATTGGTATCTGTTCACTTTCAGCTATCTCCATGTTTTCTTCAAGCTGGCTCAGTATTTTCTTTCCGATTTCTGAACTTTCGACTGCTGCCGAATTTATTATTTTATTTTTTACATCATCTGAAAGTATGTAGTTTGCTTCTATACACATTTCTTTAATGTTCTTTGTGATTTCATCTGTTGAAACTTCTCTCATTTTATCCCTCTTTCTTAGATTAAATCTTTTTAATATATTCTAATATTATTATTTTTAAGTACATAATCTGATAGTTATATTATATTTCAATATAGTCCGGTCATATTTAACCGGGCTAATAAGATTTATTATTTTATTTCATCTTCCTCGATAAGACCATTCTCAACTTCTTCAGGAATTGTTTCTCTTACACGAGTCATACTTGCTACAACGACTTCTTTATTCTCCGAATCCATCTCGATCATCTTTACACCCGATGTGATGCGCCCAAGAACTGACACTTCATTTACCATAAGCTGTATGATTATACCCTCTGTATTTATTATCATAACTTCAGTATCTTCATTTACGGCTTTGGCAGCTACTACATTACCTGTCTTTTCGGTAATCTTATAGCACTTAATTCCCTTTCCGCCACGGTGCTGTACGGTAAATTCATCTATATCCGTTCTCTTGCCCATTCCGTACTCTGATACGATAAGCATATGCGTTCCCTGGGTATTTAACTGCATTGCGACTACTTCATCGTCATATGAAAGATTCATACCTATAACACCCATAGATACTCGTCCTGTCGTTCTTACATCATTTTCAGCAAATCTGATACACTGACCATGCTTTGTGACAAGGAATATGTCTTTTGTATTGTCAGTTACCTTAACTTCTATCAGATCATCATCATCCCTGAGGTTTATCGCCTGAAGTCCTGATTTTCTGATATTGGCATATTCCATGATGGATGTTTTCTTTACGATACCCTTCTTTGTCGCCATAAAGAGATATTTATTCTCGTCATAATCACGGAGCGTTATAACCGCTGTTATCTTCTCATCAGGCATAAGCTGAATAAGGTTGATTATTGCTGTTCCTCTCGCCGTACGGCCACATCAGGTATCTGATACACCTTAAGCCTATACATTCTTCCCTTGTTTGTAAAGAACATTATATAGTGGTGTGTCGTGGTCATAAGCATATTTTCGATATAATCATCATCTATCGTCTGCATACCCTTTATGCCCTTACCGCCACGATGCTGGCTCTTAAAGTTGTCTACTGACATACGCTTGATATATCCAAGTTTTGTCATTGTGATGACCGTGTTTTCGTTTGGTATAAGATCCTCCATTGATATGTCAAATTCATCATATCCGATGGATGTTCTTCTGTCATCACCGTATTTGTCACGGATTTCAATAATCTCTTTTTTGACAACGCCAAGTAATACCTTGCGGTCTGCAAGGATTGCTCTGTATTCTTCAATCACTTTCTTTAATTCTGCATACTCATTTTCAAGTTTCTCTCTTTCCAAACCTGTGAGTGCACGAAGACGCATCTCAACAATGGAATTTGCCTGCGGCTCTGACAGAGAAAATCTCTCCATAAGCTTTTCTTTAGCTTCTGCTGCCGTCTTTGAGGCTCTTATGAGCTGTATTACCTCGTCTATGTTGTCGAGGGCAATAAGCAGTCCCTCTACGATATGTGCTCTTTCCTCAGCCTTGTTTAAGTCGTACTGTGTCCTTCTTGTAACGACTTCCTCCTGATGTTTCAGATAATACTGAAGCATCTGTAAAAGGTTCATTACGACAGGCTCATTATTTACAAGTGCGAGCATGATAACACCAAATGTGTCCTGTAACTGGGTATGCTTATAAAGCTGATTAAGAACTATGTTAGGATTTACATCTCGTCTAAGCTCTATACAGATACGCATACCCTCTCTGCTTGTCTCATCTCTGAGGTCTGTTATTCCGTCAACTCTCTTATCCCTGTGAAGTTCTGATATTTTTTCTATGAGTTTTGCTTTGTTTACCATGTATGGAAGTTCTGTCACGACAATCCTGTTCTTGCCGTTTTCCATAGGTTCAATGTTTGATACGGCACGAACTCTTATCTTACCTCTTCCTGTTCTGTAAGCCTGCTCAATGCCGCTTGTACCAAGTATCTCTGCTCCCGTTGGGAAGTCAGGTCCTTTTATTATCTTTAATAATTCTTCTATCTCAGTTTCTTTGTCTATCTCATAGTTGTCGATTATCTTTACGACACCGTCAATAACCTCACGGAGATTGTGAGGTGGGATATTGGTTGCCATACCTACGGCGATACCGCTTGTTCCGTTTACAAGAAGATTTGGAAATCTTGACGGAAGTACAACCGGCTCTTTCTCAGTCTCATCAAAGTTCGGTATAAAATCAACCGTATCTTTCTTTATGTCACGGAGCATCTCCATTGAAATCTTACTGAGTCTTGCCTCCGTGTAACGCATGGCTGCTGCCCCGTCACCGTCGACTGAACCAAAGTTTCCGTGTCCGTCAACAAGAGGGTATCTCGTAGACCAGTCCTGAGCAAGATTTACGAGTGCTCCATAGATAGAGCTGTCACCGTGTGGATGATATTTACCCATTGTATCACCGACGATACGGGCACATTTACGGTGTGGCTTGTCAGGTCCGTTATTTAATTCTATCATGGCATACATAATACGCCTCTGAACAGGTTTTAGACCGTCCCTTACATCCGGTAAAGCTCTCGCAGCTATTACCGACATTGCGTAATCTATGTATGAGGTCTCCATAGTCTTTTTAAGGTCAACTTCATTAATCTTATCAAAGATATTCTCGTCCATTTTCATCCTCATTTCTGCAATTTGCTGATTTTCATACTAATCCCAATTTCTGTACTGTTTTGCACATAACAAGTTTGTGCAAAGCACAAATCTTTGGTGTAAAAAATCCTGAATATATGGATTTTTTACGCTATATATCTAAATTTCTTACATACTTAGCATTTTCCTCAATGAACTGGCGGCGCGGCTCTACTTTGTCACCCATCAATGTGTTAAATACTACATTCATTTCCGCCTCAGAATCATTGTCCATGTTTACACGGAGAAGTATTCTCTTTTCAGGGTCCATTGTCGTATCCCAGAGCTGCTCCGCATCCATCTCTCCAAGACCTTTGTAACGCTGTATCTTGTTATTACTGTCTCGTCCTATCTCGGCAAGTATCTGTGCAAGCTCATTGTCATCGTAAGCATAGCGTACAACCTTGTTTCTCTCCACTTTGTAAAGTGGTGGCTGTGCGAGATACACATGACCCTGCTTGATAAGTTCAGGCATAAATCTGTAAAGGAATGTAAGCATAAGCGTTGCGATATGTGCACCGTCTACATCGGCATCAGTCATTATGACTATTTTATCATATCTGAGCTTTGATATGTCAAAATCTTCTCCGATACCTGTACCAAATGCCGTTATCATTGCCTTTATTTCATTGTTTACAAGAATTTTGTCAAGTCTTGATTTCTCAACATTCAATATCTTACCACGAAGCGGAAGTATTGCCTGTGTCGCTCTGTTTCTCGCAGTCTTGGCACTTCCACCGGCTGAATCTCCCTCGACTATGTAAATCTCGCAATTCTTTGGGTCTTTATCGCTGCAATCGGCAAGTTTTCCCGGAAGACTTGTACTTTCAAGTGCAGTCTTTCTTCTTGTAAGGTCCCTTGCCTTTCTCGCTGCGTCCCTTGCTCTCTGTGCAAGTATGGCTTTGTCACAGATAAGCTTTGCAACCTGAGGGTTCTGTTCAAGGAAATATGTGAGCTGTTCGCTCATTACGCTCTCAACGGCACCTCTCGCCTCGCTGTTACCAAGTTTCTGTTTAGTCTGACCTTCAAACTGAGGTTCAGAAATCTTTATGCTGACGATTGCAGCAAGTCCCTCTCTTATATCCTCACCGGCAAGATTAGGCTCGCTGTCCTTGAGAAGTTTATTTGTTCTCGCATAATCGTTAAAACACTTTGTGAGGGCATTTCTAAATCCCGTAAGATGCGTTCCACCCTCAGGTGTCGTAATATTATTTACAAAACTGTATGTGCTTTCCGTATATGAGTCATTGTGCTGCATGGCAACTTCAACATAGATGTTATTTTTAGTTCCCTCACAATAGATAACATCATCATAGAGCGGTGTCTGGCTTTTGTTTAAGTAGTCGACATACTCCTTAATACCGCCCTCATAGTGAAAAGCTCTTATCTTAGGTTCTTCAAGCCTTTTATCTATAAGTGTTATCTTGATTCCCTTTGTGAGAAATGCCATCTCACGAAGTCTCTGTCTGAGCGTGTCAAAATCAAAAACGGTTTCTTCAAATATTTCTTTGTCCGGTAAAAATACAACCTCTGTTCCTCTCTTCGTTGTATCTCCGATAACTTTGAGCGGGTACATTACTTTTCCACGCTCATATCTCTGTCTATACATTTTTCCGTCTTTGTGTATCGTGACTTCAAGCCATTCCGACAGTGCATTTACGACTGATGCTCCTACACCGTGAAGACCACCCGATACCTTGTATCCGCCGCCACCGAACTTACCTCCGGCATGAAGGATAGTAAATACAACTCCTACCGCAGGCAGCCCTGCTTTTTTATTTATACCTACAGGAATTCCACGGCCGTTGTCCTTTACACAGATGGAATTATCCTCATTTATTGATACCTCTATTTCCGTACAATATCCTGCCAGTGCCTCATCAACCGAATTGTCTACAATCTCATAGACCAGATGATGTAGTCCTCTTACGGATGTACTTCCAATATACATACCAGGTCTTTTACGCACAGCTTCAAGTCCCTCTAATATCTGAATCTGGTCTGCACCGTATTCACCATTAACTTCTGTTCCCATCTTTTCCTCCATTTCCTGCTAACTGCATTACTTTTAATACTCTCCACTTTACTTCTCTATCTTTACTGTACCA
>JBNMLR010000101.1:0-6844 GCA_050874945.1 Butyribacter sp.
ATATACACCTACCTGTTCGCAATATGCGATAGAAGCACTTGAAAAGTATGGTTTTTTTAAAGGGAGTTTTTTGGCTGTAAAAAGAATTTTGAGGTGTCATCCTTTTGCGAAGGGCGGGTACGATCCGGTTCCCTGAGATTCCCCTTTGATTTGGCACAGGAGGACTTATAGTTTATGAGTGTAATTTTAACAACTTACCAGGGTGCTATTTTAGGACCGATAGCGAGAGTTTTGGGTTATATTTTACAGGCATTATATGCGTTATTAGCGAATTTCGGTATTGAGAATACAGGCATCTGTATGATATTGTTTACATTTTTGGTAAACGGACTTATGATGCCGATGCAGATCAAACAGCAGAAATTCTCAAAAATGTCGATGATAATGAATCCTGAAATTCAGGCGATTCAGAAAAAGTATAAAAATAAGAAAGACCAGGCATCACAGCAGAAGATGTCTTTAGAAACTCAGGCAGTGTATCAGAAATATGGAGTAAGTCCGGCAAGCGGATGTCTGCCTATGCTGATAACATTCCCTATATTATTTGCGTTATATCGTGTTATTTATAATATTCCGGCATATGTACCTCAGGTATATGATGTTTACAGTGGAATCGCACAGCAGATTAAAAGTGCTGGAGTAAGCGTTGAGCAGCTCTCAAAGATGGTTACATCAAGCACATATGTCGTTACAAATGCCGTATCAGCAGCAAAAAAGAGTGACAATATAAGTTATTTTGTAGATGTACTTGGACAGTTCAATACGAGTGCATGGACACAGCTTGCAGCAAAGTGTCCTGATTTAAAGACTGCTATTATGGAAGTTGCAGATAAATCAAAGCATATTAATACATTCTTAGGATTAAATATCGCAGATACACCGGCGGTAAAGAGTGTAAGTATTATTATTCCTATATTATCAGTGGTAACACAGATACTCAGTATGAAGATAAGTATGGCAGGAACACAGCAGCCGGATGCCTCAGACAATCCGACGGCACAGTCTATGAAGACTATGAACAATGTTATGCCATTTATTACGGGTCTGATGTGTTTTATGTTCCCTATAGGTGTCGGTATATACTGGGTTGCAGGTAATGTATTCCGTATATTCCAGGGGATAGGAATAAATGTTTATTTCTCAAAGATGGATATGGATGCCGAGATGGCAAAAAATGTTGAGAAAAATAAAAAGCGTATGGAAAAGATGGGAATTGATCCTAACACAACAATGCAGGATATAGCTAAACAGAGGACAAGTTCCATTAACAATAAGACCACACAGGCTCAGAGTTCAAATAAAAACAGCAGGATAAATAAAAATGCAAAGGCAGTCAGTACAAAAGACTCACCTAATAATGGCGGAAACAGGAATTATAAAAAAGGCAGTATAGCAGCTTATGCAAATATGCTGGCTCGTGACAATGGCGAGAAAGAAAAGAAAGAATATCATGCAAATTCGCAAAAGAACGGTAAAAGCCAGACAGAGAAGAAGAAGTAAGGTTGTTGTTTTGAACACACAGGTGTGAATATCAATAATTGCGTTAGCTGTTATGGAAATGGAGGAGAATATGTCAGATTGGAGAGAATTTACAGGAAAAACAGTTGATGATGCATTGACAAATGCATTGGTTGAACTGGAAACTACAAGTGACAAAGTGGAATATGAAGTTTTAGAAGAAGGAAGTTCAGGAATACTTGGATTATTCAGTAAAGATGCTGTTATCCGTGTCAGAAAACTTGAGGATATAAAAGAAACAGCAGTGGAGTTCTTAAATGATGTATTCAAAGCAATGGAGATGGATGTCGATATTGAGATTGAATATAATGAAGTTGAAAATCAGATGAATATTGAACTTTCAGGAGATGAGATGGGTATGCTCATCGGTAAGAGAGGTGTTACACTTGATTCACTTCAGTATCTTGTAAGTCTTGTTATAAACAAAAAGACAGAAGAGTATGTTAAAGTAAAGATAGATACGGAGAATTATCGTCAGAGAAGAAAGGAAACTCTTGAAAATCTTGCAAGAAATCTTGCACATAAGGTTAAGAGAATTCATAAGAGCGTTATTTTAGAGCCTATGAATCCTTACGAGAGAAGAGTTATTCATTCTACACTTCAGAACGATAAATATGTTGAAACTCACAGTGAAGGTGAGGAGCCATACAGAAAAGTTGTTATTTCCTTAAAGCCGGGATTTGAAAAGGAATATGATAAGAAGAAAAAGTATGGTTACGGCAATAAGTCAAGATACAGAAATAATGGTGGTTATAAAAAGTATAATAATTCATACAGAAAAAATTATAACAGAACCGATGAAAAGAAAGATGTAGTTCTTGACGAAGCAAAAAACACAACAGACGGAGAATAGCTGCCGTAATACGGTAATGCTGAATAAGGAAAGGGGCTGGTTTTCAGTCCCTTTTGCTTTATATTAAATTTGGAGGTTTTGATGCATACAAAAACTATTGCTAGTATTGCAAGTGGAATGGGCGGCGGAATAGGAGTAATAAGGATAAGCGGGGATGAAGCCCTGACTGTCGCCGGTAGGATATTTAGAAAAAGAAGTCAGATAGACCTGTCATCAGAGCGTGAGAAAGAAAATGTGCAGTCTGATGATAAATTTTTTGAAAAAGCAGATACGCATACGATACATTATGGATTTATCGTTGATGAGGGAAAAGTTGTAGACGAGGTTATGGTTTTGGTTATGAAAAAACCTAACTCTTATACAAGAGAAGATGTGATAGAAATTGATTCTCATGGCGGACCTTTCATAGTAAAAAAGATTTTGGAAACGGTGTTGAAAAACGGTGCTGCTCTTGCTGAACCGGGGGGGTTTACAAAGAGAGCATTTCTAAATGGGAGAATAGATCTTGCACAGGCTGAGGCCGTCATGAAACTTATATCGTCTGAAAATAATTATGCCTTAGACAGTGCGTTGAGCCAGCTTGAGGGTAATCTTTCAAAATATATTGAAGATATAAGGCAGGATATATTTCACGATATGGGGTATATAGAAGCCGCACTTGACGACCCTGAACATTATGACCTCGGAGAGTTCAGGTTTGAATTAAGGGATAAACTTAAGAGTGACAGAGAAAAGCTGAGTGAACTTGTTGAGCATTTTGATGACGGAAGAATGAAGTCGGAGGGGATAAATACGGTTATAGTCGGAAAACCAAATGCCGGAAAATCTTCGCTTATGAATCTGCTGCTCGATGAGGAGAGAGCCATTGTTACAAACGTGGCAGGTACGACAAGGGATATTCTTGAGGAGAGAGTCAAACTCGGTGATGTTATCCTAAATCTTGTGGATACGGCAGGAATACATGAGACGGATGATGTTGTCGAAAATATCGGAGTAAATAAGGCAATAGAGTATGCGGATAAATGTGATTTTATAATATATGTAGTTGATTCAAGTGAAAAACTGGATGATGCAGATTTTCAGATAATTGATATATTGCAGCAGAAAAAGGGTGTGATATTGATGAATAAATCTGACTTAAATCCGGTTACGACTGTCAGTGACATTCAAAAAAGGCTTGACTGGGAATGTATCACATTTTCAAATGAGACAAAACAGGGAATGAAAGAGTTAGAAGACTATGTAAACAATTCATTTCTTGACGGAGCCATATCGTTTAACGACCAGGTATATCTGACAGGCATCAGGCATAAAGAGGCGGTTATGGCTGCAATAGAGAGCATAGACGCAGTATTGCAGGCGATAGATGATGAAATGCCGGAGGATTTCTTTACAATAGATATGATGGATGCTTATAAGGGGCTTGGTCTGATAAACGGTGAAACGGCATCTGAGGATTTAGTCAATAAGATATTTAAAGAATTTTGTATGGGAAAATAGGATGGAGGTTAAGAAAATGCCATATACTTATGAGAGTTATGATGCGGTTGTAATAGGTGCGGGTCATGCCGGCTGTGAAGCTGCTTTGGCAACGGCAAGGCTTGGTTTAAAGACGCTTATATTTACGGTGAGTGTTGACAGTATTGCCATGATGCCGTGTAACCCGAATGTCGGAGGAAGTTCAAAAGGTCATTTGGTAAGGGAGATAGATGCTCTCGGCGGAGAGATGGGAAAAAATATAGACAGGACATTTATTCAGACAAAAATGCTAAATATGTCTAAAGGTCCTGCGGTTCATTCGTTAAGAGCACAGGCTGATAAGAAAAATTATAGTAATTCGATGAGACAGGTGCTTGAAAATACTGATAATCTCACGATAAAACAGGGTGAGGTCGCACAGGTGCTTGTGGAAGATGGAAAGGTTACGGGAGTTAAGACGACTTCTGATACCGTTTACCCTTGCAGCGTTGTTATCATGTGCACGGGAACATATTTAAAGGCAAGATGTATATATGGCGATGTAAGCCAATATACAGGTCCTAACGGACTAAGTGCGGCTAATAGTCTCAGTCAGTCGCTTTTAGATCTCGGAATAGAGCTTAGAAGATTTAAAACGGGTACACCTGCAAGAGTTGATAAGAGAACGATTGACTTTTCTAAGATGGAGGAGCAGAAAGGTGATGAAAAGATAGTCCCGTTTTCGTTTACAAATACACCTGAGGAGTTGGAGAGAGAGCAGGTATCATGCTGGCTTACCTATACCAATGAGGAAACACACGAAATTATTAGAGAAAATATTGACAGGTCACCAATATACTCTGGAAATATAAAGGGAACGGGTCCGAGATATTGTCCGTCGATAGAAGATAAAGTTGTCAGATTTGCCGATAAGAAAAGACATCAGGTATTTCTGGAACCTGAGGGATTATATACAAATGAGATGTATATAGGTGGAATGTCAAGCTCGCTGCCGGAAGATGTGCAGTATAGAATGTATCATACGGTTCCGGGACTCGAACACGCAGCAATTGTGAGAAATGCCTATGCTATTGAGTATGACTGTATAAATCCGTTACAGTTAAAAGCATCGTTGGAATTTAAGGATATATCAGGATTTTTCAGTGCAGGACAGGCAAATGGAAGTTCCGGATATGAGGAGGCAGCAGCTCAGGGAATAATTGCAGGAATAAATGCGGCGAGAAAATTCTTTGGAAAAGAACCGGTTATTCTTGACAGGTCACAGGCATACATAGGTGTGCTTATAGATGACCTTGTGACAAAAGGGACAAACGAGCCGTACAGAATGATGACATCAAGGGCAGAATACAGACTTTTATTAAGACAGGACAATGCTGATATGCGTCTGACGGGAATAGGTCATGAGATAGGTCTTATAGATGATGAGCGTTACGATAAGCTGCTTGAAAAAGAGAAACTTATCGAAGCGGAAGTGGAGAGAATGAAAAAGACAACTGTCGGTGCAAGAGCAGAAGTACAGGAACTTCTTGCAAAATATAAAAGCACGCCATTACAGTCGGGAACAACTCTTGCGGAACTGCTCAAAAGACCGGAATTGTCATATGAGATAATCAGGGATATAGATAAGGACAGAAAAGAACTTCCGGAAGATGTGAAAGAGCAGGTAAACATTGAACTCAAATATGAGGGATATATAAAAAGACAGTTAAGACAGGTAGAGCAGTATAAAAAACTTGAAAATAAAAAAATACCTGAAGATATTGATTATGATGATGTTTACAGCCTTAGAAAAGAAGCCGTTCAAAAGTTGAAAGAATTAAGACCGGCATCAGTGGGACAGGCTTCAAGAATATCCGGAGTATCACCGGCGGACATATCAGTGCTGCTTATTTATCTTGGAAAGTAGTCTTTTGATTGGGAATTGCAGAGGAGGAATAAGAGGATATGTTAAAAGAAATCTTAAAAGATGGAGCGTTGGCAGCAGGCATTGAATTGACAGACAGTCAGCTTGATAAGTTTGAAAAATTTTATGAACATTTGATAGAAAAAAACAAAGTGATGAATCTTACTGCTATTACTGATGAGAGAGAAGTAGTTTACAAGCATTTTATTGATAGTATTGCATTGATTAAAAAGATTGACCTTGATGGAAAAAAAGTTATTGATGTGGGAACGGGAGCAGGTTTTCCGGGAATACCACTTGCTATCGTGTCTGACAATACAGAATTTGTTCTTATGGATTCGTTGAATAAAAGGATAAATTTTTTAAATGAAGTAATAGAAATTTGTGATTTGAAAAATGTCACAACAATTCATGCGAGAGCCGAGGAACTTGGACGAGATACAAAATATAGAGAAAAATTTGATTATTGTGTTTCAAGGGCGGTTGCAAATATGTCAACTCTTTTGGAATATTGCATACCTTTTGTGAAAGTCGGAGGTATGTTTGTGTCATATAAATCCGGCGATGTGACAGAGGAGATAAAACTGTCAGAAAATGCACAAAAACAGCTTTTTTGCTAAATAAAAAATGTTATTGAGTTTGAAATACCAAATACGGATATAAGCAGAAGTTTTGTTTCGTTTGAAAAGAAAAAGGAATTAAATAAAAAATATCCGAGACAGGGTGGCAAGCCGAAGAAGAGTCCGTTATAAAAAGACTTGTTCGTATCATCATTATTTATTTAAAAATATATGAATATTTTTGAATGAGAGTAGAAGATTACTAATAAAAATGGTATAATGTTTCACGTGAAACATTATACCATTTTTAATTTGAAAATTCAGTGTAGTGTATCTCTGATTTTGGGTTACAAGATGTGGAGTGAATTTTTGGCTCACAAGGTGGAAAAATATGCCTTATGCTATGACGATTGGCAATAATGCAGTAGAGAAAATTTATACAAATTATTTAGCAAAATATTAATAACACGATATATTAGACAAAGAAAGGCAAAATAAATTAATGGGACAAATAACATTACTGGTTAATTA
>JBNMLR010000102.1:0-6816 GCA_050874945.1 Butyribacter sp.
ACATCCATTATGATACCCGCATAATCTGTTTCTGCTGTAACTTTCTTATATATTTTTTCAGCATTCTCCCACGATATATCATTTCCTACAAATGTCTGCTTATCGCTATAATCAGAACCGGCATATGTCGGTTTCTCCGAAGTTCTTCTGTAATTATCATTTTTCCATATATTTATCAGATCGTTACTGAAATGAGTTTTCGGATTGACATAAATAAGATTTGAACAATCAATCCATGCTGAATTTTTCTTTAATTCAGACGGTGTTATCGTCTTTATCACTATTGAAAAATTTTCAGCCTCCTCCTGTGTAAGACCTAAGCTGTCTTTTAAAAAGTAATCACTGTTCTCAAAATTATAATATGCGTATGTTATCAGAGCCCTGTCAGCATCGTCCTTATCTGACTTTCTCTTTGTATATAATCTGTCACCTTTATTTTTTAAAACAGAAATATCATCATTAAAGCTTATTCCGTTATATTTATCTTTTTCAAAATCATTTACAGTATGCCATATTATATCACCCTGATTTTTTCCGGCTTTCACGATATTTCCATCTGAGTCCTGTTTAAAATATCCCTGATTTTCTCCTACTTTTTCATAATATCCCTTAAGAGTTATATCTGCCCAGTATTTTCCGGGTGCAGAATCATAATTTTGGGGATTTCCTTCTTTTTCATCCGGGAAAAAATAGCAGGTATTTTGTGTAACCTTTGCTCCACTTGCACTCTCGATGGTTCTTAAAGCTCCCCTGCCATACATATCCTCGACCTTAACCGGCTCACAGCCGCTTACAAGATACCCTATCTCCGCAAATTCATTGCAGGGTACTATCTCCAATATCAAAAAAGGATTTTTCTTCGTTCCGACTTCTGCCTTTGTCGTACCATCTCTCTTTTCTTTCGGAAGCTGTGCATAATTGTCAATAACTCCACGCGAGACAACTTCTTCCTTTCCTGCTCCATCTGCATTAACTCTCATATTATTAATATGAACCGCATAAATTGAAATTCCTGCAAAAAGAGCAAGACATAATGCTGCACCTAATACATATTTAATCTTGTTTTTTAACATTTCAATCCTCCCCTTTTCTATCTCAATCTGTTTCTTACATTTATCGTGTTTTCAATGTTATATTCCTGGCTTCCTCTTTTAAGTGTCATTGTAAGCTCTACACTTGACGGTGTACCACTGTCAACCTCCGCCTTAAATTCTTCTATATGTTCTCCTATGCAGTTTTCCTCTTTCTCATCTGCAGCACTGTATGTCAATGTATCATTATCTATATCAACATTATTAAATGACTCCATATAAAGCTTTCCTGATTTGAGCCATATAATCTTTTTTGTCGTATTTACCACCGCTTTGTCCTGCGGTATCTTATAGACGGAAAGTTTCTTTCCGCCGTCCTCGACCTTAATCCTGTTTCCCTCCATTATCCATTTTCCGACCTGTTCCATAAGCACCTGTGTCTCTGTCTGTATGTCAGCCGTATCAGAAGTGTACTGATAATCCTTTTGTGCCGTTCTTATCAACAATGTCGTTGCACCAATGATTATACTCGACATGGCTATTGCAATAATCAGCTCGACCAGCGTTATTCCCCTGTTTTCCATATCTTTTTCGTTCACTCCTCTCTTTTTTATGTCACTTCATAGACATTTACGAAACTATCATAATCCCTGATTAAATTGTGCAATTAACACAGCCTATAATTAGTTTCGCAATTACCTGTATGTCACTCCATTATATGCCTTCCTGTTTCTTTTACGAGTTTTATCTTATATTCTGAGTTTCTCTTAAATATCACCGCCGACACATCTGACTCAAACTGTGCCGATTTGTTATAGTAGATATTTATAAACTTATCTCCTTTTATTTCTTCTTTTGAGCCGTTTTTTTCTTGAAATACCTCAATCGAAGCTGAACCAAGTCTTGTACCTGTATCATCAAATACTGAATTGTCAAATGCCGTAATGTTTTTTGTAAGTATCTTCATATAACAGCCGTTATCTGTCTTATATATGTAAAGATGCTGTGTATCTGTCTTGCTCATTGTCCTTACCTGCAGCTTATCAAGTGATGTATATACCTGATTTGCCGCCTGTCTGACATTTACAGACCTTAGATGCCCCATATACAAAACCGTAAATGAAGCAAATATCACGAGTATTGCTATAACTATTATAGTCTCTATCAAGGTGAAGCCTTTATTTTTATTTGAAATTATATTTTTTTCTTTCAATTTTTCACCTCTCGCTTTCTTTTAATTCTTCGTCCAGTTGTCATAATAAATATAATCTTTATTTTCAATAGCTCCAATCTCATTTGCATCCATGTAAACCGAGTCATTTATAATGCCCGAAAACTTTTTGTCAGCCTTTGAAAGATCTTCTTTTATAAGGCTTACAACCTTGCTCTCATCTGCGTTTACTGAAGCACCTGAAGCAAATGATATAGTCCCTCCGGATATTATCATTCCATCAAAACTGCCATCAATATGAACATCTCCTGTTGCAATAACAATACCACCCCTGTACTCATTTTTCAATTCATATGGTGTATCACTGTTTTCGTTATCGACAAGTATAACAACATTGTCTTTAGTTCCGTTCATATACTGCTCATTTGCTATGTAAGAACCGGAAGCCGTATTTTCATTTACAAGCTTTTTTAATGCTGCACGGTTTATAAGATAATCAAACATTGGATTTTTTGTCTTGTCATCAAGTCTTGCACTGGCGGCTTTCGCACCGTCATGAGTGGTCGTAAGACCAAGCTGCAAAGCCTTATATCTTACTGCAAGTTTTGAAGATATATTGAAAAATGTACCATTGTTTTTCCATTCGGACTCTGACAGATCTATATTTATATTTTTCTGCTTAAGTTCATTGCCGTCTGTATTTTTCGCCTCTTTATATAAAATATTTCCACCCAGACTCAAAATACAATCCTCATCTACGATTATGGCATTATTGTCTGCGTAACTCTCCGCTTTTTTATTTACATTGCTTTTATTGTCTTTATAATACAGCTTGAAAAATTCTTTTGCTTTATCAGCCTTTGCTGCATCTGTACCGGCAAAATTCAGATAATAATTTGCCATAGTCTCACTTGATATATCATCAATGTAATAATACGGAGTCACCTGATTTGTGCTGTCAAGCAATGATTTCAGCTTTTCTTCCGATACTGACAGATTGTTCTCTTTTATGTAACTCTTTAATCCATTATCAGTAAATTTTAAATATCCTGCTGATGCATCTAAATAATTTTTTGATACATAATATGCAAGCTGGTTTGTTCTGACCGAAAGGGAATCTCCCATGAGTATATCTTCATTCTGCTTATCTGCAAATAAATCCGTTCCTCTTGATATAAATGTTCTTCCTGATATCATAAGGTCTGTAAGTCCCTTCATATCAAGTCTGCTTTTCTGACCGTTTATCATAATGGCACTGCTGTACTTTGCATCAAAAGTTTCAGGCTTAGCTGCATCATAATTTTTCTGAAAATTGTATCCGTAATATCTTCCTGAAAGAGTTACCGTGCTGTTTTTTCCATTTAGAGAAAGGTCATCAGACACATAGCTGTTTCCGGTAATATTTATCTTTGCCCCGTTTTCTTCGCTTTCTGAGTCACCGGTCGTCTTTATGTTTTCCGCCCATATCGAAGCTGACTCACTTCCGCCTATCGTAAGTGATGTTCCGGCATTTGCTGTTATATCTCCTCTGGTTATGACCGTATCTGCACTTACCGTTCCACTTCCGCCTAATTCGCTTAATATTCCGCCAGCCCCGGCATAAACATTTCCATTAATTTTTTCTCCTGATGCATTAAATGTAACTGCATTATCTGCTATAAGTGCATATTTCATAAACTCTGCCGGAGCAAAAGAATTTTTCATCTGAGGTGCTTCGACAGTTATGTCAGTTCTGATAGTAGTCTCATATCCTGCTGCATCTTTGCATTTTATACTTATATTCTTAAAAGTAAATGTTCCATCATTTTTATCTACTATATAATCAGCCGCATTTTCATCTGTTATAAGATAATCCTGCTCTGCCGTATCACTCTCACTTATATATTTCTTTAACTTGTCAACATCGTATTTTCCTGCAATGTCAACATTTTTATAATCAGCCTCAATCTCATCAAGATATTTATTCTGAAAACATTTTGACAGACTTCCTTCTGATGATTTATATTTTTCATAATTTCCCAGCATATCACTATACAGCTTTTTTATGTGCTCTGACGAGTCACTGCTTATGCCGGCTTTTATCTTATTAAGCACATCCTCAGTACCATAAAAATTTCTTTTTGAACTGCTCTCCACTTCTTTCATCTCTATATTGGTTATAGTTATCTTCGTAACGATAAGTGCTATAACACTTGCAAATGTGAGTATGATAAGGACTGCAATAAGAACCGAGCCTTTATTCTGCTTTGAAAATGATCGTCTTTTTTTCATCATGGCATTTCTCCCTTCGTTCCATTAATGGTTAAGTATGGTTTTGCTGTACTATCCTTAGCCCTGCCCTTCTCATATACCTCTATTGTTATATTTGCAATATTTACCGAAGAAATCTCAAACTTATCATCCTCATTATAAATCTGCGTTGATGCACCATTGATATTTGAACTGTCAAGATTTGTATATATTGTATTGTCAAGCGTATTATCTTTATCAAGTGTCTTTAGTGTAATTGGATTTCCTGTATCCTTTTTATTCTGGCACAGTAGATGAAATCCGTATTTTGTATCAAATGGTGTTGTAAGTTTAGACTTATCGATTGACAAAGTATCATGTTCATTAAAGGTGTGGTACAACAGATAAACCTCTATCTCCCTGTCCTTTTTCATAACTCTCTGTTCTTTGATGATATACACCTCATAATCCGGCACATTATATGAGGGAGCATCACCGGATTTTGCATTATATGTATATTTATATTTTACGCTTATGATGTTTGCATCCGTCGGACTGTTATCAACCTCAATGACTATCTCTCTGTGTATTCGTTCTTTCAGATTTTCATCACTAAGTGATGCAGTAACATTAGCATTGTCACATTCTGCCATATATTTCATCTTAAAATGTGCAAATGCCTCATCATCCTGTCCGTTATCTATTGACAAGCCTGAGTTTGCATTATTGAAACCACATTCCTTATTTGATGTATCCTGCACTTTTTTATCTGTAGAAACAGTCACTACCTCATCATAATTTTTACCTATTTCATCCGCTTTTCCAATAAGCCTAACTTTTCCAACACCTTTTTCTTTTCCTGTCGTGCTGTCTTCTGTATTCAGGGTATTCTCATCAACTGTAAAATTCTTAGCCGTCAGGTATGGTACTGTGTACTCTCCTGTATTCTCATCCCTTTTAATAAGGGTATCCTGTGCTTTTAACTCCTCCATCGTTTCCTGTGCAAACAAAGTTGCTTTCTGATTTTTTGACATCTGCACATTATGACTTACGGAGCTTCCAAAATAATTCAAAAGCATTAATGTAAGTATAGCTAATATTGCCATCGAAACAACCACTTCGACAAGCGAAAAGCCTTTATCTGAGTTGCCATATACAGTTTTTCTGTTTTTTCCATTCTCTGTCTCTATGGTATTCTTCGTCATTTTTTTCATATATGCAATGCTATACATCATCCATCACCTCAATTATTTTGAACCAAATACATTTTTAGTTCCATCCGTAACACCATTTACTGTCGGTGCTTTATAGTCCTTACCGTCAACAGGCAGATAATACATATCAACCGTAGCTGTTCCGGCAAGCTTTCCAGTTGCATCATCAAGTGTTGCGTTTATCGAAGGTATTGTCATACGGTCCGAATATTTATTGACATATTCATTAAACTTTTTAAGACCTTTATATGATGCCTTGTAGACAATAGTAACCTCCATATATTTTCCGGCTGTTCCTCCGGATGCTGCGTCATTTCCCGATGATGTTGTATCACCTGACTCCGAAGACTGTGCTGCATCTGCATTCTGACCTGCATTATTTCCTTTTACAAATGCTATCTGTGTCGACTTAAAGTCCATCTTACTTTCAATATCACGGATTATAGCCATTGCTTTTTCTTCAGTCATGTCTTTCGGATATTTATCTTTTAACTCTTCTTCCTTTTCTTTAAGCTCCACTGTTTCTTTTCTTATCGTCTTTTCTCTTGCTATCTTGCTCTGAAGTTCTAAAACCTTATTCTCTTTCTGTGTATTTTTATCTTCAATATCCTGCGCCTTGCTCATACCCTTGCTGAACACAAAGAAATATGATGCGGCAAGCAGACATATTGCCAGAAATATAACAAGAAGCTTTTTGTCTGACTCCGAAATACTCATTTCAAATTTCTTTTTCATAGCTCATCCCCCTATTCTGACTGTGTACTGCCTGTATCTGTACTCTGTGATTTATTTTCGTCTGCTGACTTGTCTTTACTGTCAGAATTATACTCTGCCATAACCGTATATTCCCAGGATTTTTTCTTTTTTCCCTCTGGCTGCGCTACTGCCGGAATAGAAACATTCTTTATAAGTTCTACCTGCTTGAGGTTCATTAAAAGTCTTTCCGCCTGAATCCTCTTTGTAGATACTATATTCAGACTTATTGAATCTCCCTGTATCTGAAGGCTTCTTACTTTTGAACCCTTTGGAAGACTGCTCTCACATTCTCCTAAAAGCTGTAAGAAATTTTCATTATTTGTGCTTGTTGACGCATCAACAGCTTCATATTTCTGTTCGTTCTCTCTTGCTTTCTGGTTTTCATTGTAGACTTCTTCTATATACGACATTTTTG
>JBNMLR010000103.1:0-6816 GCA_050874945.1 Butyribacter sp.
AAAGTCCTGAGTTCCTATACTTACCGTTCTTGCCATATCCATCCTCCTGCTATATTATATGTACTCTCGGTATCTTCTCGAAATTCTTCGTTTTGAGAAGATTCCGAGAGCACATTTGTTATTGTAAACTCCTGTTATTTTCTATTGTATTGTTTAGCTACATTCTAACATTTGGACATATTTCTGTAAAGAATAAGCCATCTTGATATACTCAAAATGACTTATTTTTCAAATTTTATTTAAATCTATATCCCATAAATTCAACATACCTGCTCATATCTTTAAATGTCAAAAAATCAATTTCCTCATCACCTTCTCCTGCTGCCGCCTGTATTCTCGTTAATACTTCAACAGCATCTTTCCCCTTTGCAGCCGATGATATAACCGTATTATGAGCCTTATTTAAATCTCCCTGTAAACAAATATCCGAAACATCTTTTCCAAGTTTTAAACTGCTTATATTAAGAGTGTCCGCTGTTTTTATTCTGAATGTATCTACACCATCTTTCACCGTAATCTTTTTAAGAGCCGCACACCCCGATATATCCATATAAACCCTGTAGCAATTTTCAGAAATCGTAAGTCCGGTAAGTCCTCGTGCCTCTGTAAATGCAAACATATCCATCAATGTCGTTTCATCCGGTAATGTATAATTACCTTTTTTCTCCTGCGGATAAACATAAAGCTTATTCATGTCCTTACTAAATAATGCTCCGTCTTTTGACGCATACAATAAATTTTCTTTTTCTACGCTTATATCCGAAAGACTGTTATTTGCAATATTGTCCTCTGTCTCTCCAAAAAATCCATTTAAAATTCCTGTTATATCATTGACTGTTGCAGGCATCTTATAACTTGTCATTTTGCCCGGTAATAACATTATCTTTGTTATATCCTTGTCATATAAAACACCGTCAACCGTTGCAAAGTATTGATTTTGTGAAGATATATCTATCTCTGAAAATGAATTTTTTGTCAGAACATTTTTATATCTGTCATTTATCATATCCAAATAAACTATACTTTCGACCTGCGGTGCAAGTTCTAAGCTGCTTTTTCCAAAAGGTATTACATAAAGTGTCTTGTAATCTTTTGAATATAATGTATCATCATATATTGAAAAATATTTATTGCTTTCAGACAGTGTCACTTTTTCAAGAGACTCTAATCCGCTATACTCAACATATGAATCAACACTCTGCAAATCCGGTGGCATATTTATCCTTTTCAGATTTACACATTTATCAAACCACCCCATATCAACAGCATAAATATTTTTTCCAAATGTTATTTCTGTCAATCCAACGCTGTGACTAAATGCTCCCGCACAAATATCATCAACCGTATCAGGTAATATATATCCGCCCTGTTTTGTGCCGGGATATGCAACCAGTCCAGACATATCTTTTGTAAACAATACACCTTTATTAGACGAATAATCTATATTGTTTCCTGATACAAAAAACTCTTTTCCCGAACCGCTAAACGCATAATCCTCTATTTCGCTTACACTTCTTGGAATGTAAATCCTGTTCAGACTAGTGCACTGCTTAAATGCTCCTGTCTTAATATTTGTCACCTTATCCCCAAGTTTAATATTTTTCAGACTACCGCACTTTTCAAAACATCCGACAGGTATAGTCTGTGCCTTGCATTTCCAAGTAATATTTTTTAATCTGCTACACTCTGAAAATGCTTTGACACCCACATATTTTACATTTTTTCCCATATTTAACTGCTCAAGAAAATTATTATTCGCAAATGCATATCTTGCTACCCTTGTCACGGTTGATGGAATAGTAAATTTTTTGTTTTGTTTCATTGCCGGATAATAATACAGGATTTTCATATTTTTACTGTATAAAACTCCATCCTGCGCTTTTAAATATTTATTATTTTTTGAAACTTTTACTGAAGAAATACGGTTATTAAAATAATAGGCATTATTTTCTGATATTCCCTTTGCTTTACTGCCTATTTTTAATGTACCTTTTCCTCCAAAATTTATATATCGGCTGTTTTTATTCTGTTTTGCCACAACCGCCGCATCTGCATTTTTCGCTCCAATATCATTAAATAAACCTGTTGCAGCGACAGAAATACTAAGTGATAATGCTAATAATTTTTTTAACCTTATATTCATAATCATTCCTCCCCTATAAAAAAATATCCGCCTTACAGTTCCTTATGTAATATAAGACAGATATTTTTGGGATTTGTTGCAATTATTTTATTTATTATGTAAATCATTTGCCCTGACAAATTTTAAAATATAAGCACCTGCTGCTCCACCTTCATCTAAAGGAGATTCTTTTAACAACTCTATTGCCGTCAGTAAATCTGACAACTGTTTCGCATTGTCTTTTCTTTCATCCAAAATATCATAAGAAGCATTAAGCCATAAAGCCAATGATTTAGCATCATCAGAATTTTTTTCTTTCTTTATCTTTAAATACATTTTTTTAATTCTTTAAGTTTTTTTGTGAACTTTTTTCGATTAACATCGTTTTTTTCGTCCCTATACTTATTTCCCGTTTCAACAGCAGCAATAATACTGTTCTCATATTGCTCTTTTTTCTTCTTTTCATTTACAATATTACAGATAATTGCTGTCACCAAAACAGCTAAAATAAGTATAAGAAATTTATACCTGTTTTTTGATAAAAATTTAATCATTTTTACTATCCCAATCTACAATAATCTAAAATATATAATTGTTCTTATAATATAAGACAGATATTTTCTGAGGTTGTTGCAATTATTTCAACTTTTACGACCTTTTCATAACACACTTACGGTCAGGCATTTTTTACGATTCGCTCTGCTATCTGTCCTTGCTACCCTTTTTATTACCAACATTCAGGTATCTCATAATCGGTAACAACATAATTTGAAAAAACAATTCCAGACCAGATATAGTAATCATCTTCCCTTATTATAGCAGGAGTAATAGTAAAATAATTACTACTATTTGAAATAAACTCCACCTTTAAATTATTATCAAAAAGTAAGAACATATCTCTTATATCTTTTTCTGTCTTCTGCTCCATGTTGATTTTCAATGTGTCAAATTGATTTCCGCCAACACTTATTTCATCTAATTTCGTATATTTTTCTAAAGCTAAACTTTCTAAAGCTGTTTCTTTCACAACAATCTCTTTTAAATTATCTGTTTCAGGCATTTTTAGTTGTTTTAATCCTCTAAGACATTCTAACCCTAAGCTGTTAAGTTTATCATTTGATGATAAATCAAGCACTGTAAATTTCTCTCCAGCCTGCTCAATATCTATTACTCGTAAATCTTTACATTTTGAAACATTTACCTCATTGAGATTTTCAAAAATTGCGTCATCTTCCACATTTACATTTTTGAGGAAAACACATTCTAATGTAGGATTATTTCCTAAATCAAGTTTTTTCAGTTTACTCATGCTCCAAAAAGAGCCAAAATATTTTATTTTTTTAAACCGCGGCAAAGCAATTTCTGTAAATGTATCTGTAGACTCAAGTGACATTCCTCTGATATATCCATAATCATCCCATTCTATCCATTTGTCGTGCAGAAAATCATCACCGTCTGCATACCAATCATTTCCCATCTCCTTTGAACTTTTTATAAAACACTCCTTATAAAATTTCGTGAGCTGTTTTACTTCTGACTTTTTAGGTGCCTGTTTCTTTACTGTTATATTATAAGTAGTTTTTTTCTTCCCCTGTTTCGCCTGTAACTTTACATTTCCTGATTTTTGTGCTTTTATTTCTATTTCTCCTTTGCCTTTTTTTATCACCGATATATTCTGCTGTCCACTTAAAATACTCCATACTGCCTTTTTCTCACTTTTTGGTGCTTTTATCGTTTTTTTCTGTGCAACCGGTACTTTTACTTTTTTTACATTCTTGTCCTTAGCCTGTTTTGTTTTTGATACTGCTGCAGTCACACTTCTCATTACAACATCAATGAAAATACCTGTTGAAACTAAAGAAAGACTCAATGATAGTGCCAATAATTTTTTTAATCTTATACTCATAATAATTCCTCCCTCCTAGTGTGCTGTATCATTGATATTTCGCCAAATAATTTATATAAATTTCAATCTATGTTATTTAACTGAAAATCATTGATACTATACACTAAATAAAATATCTGCCTTATATTTTATAATTGTTCCTGTAATATAAGACAGATATTTTTGGGTTTTGTTGCAATTATTTTTATTTTATTCTATCTAATTTGCCACATATATTATGGATGTTCCGTCTTTAATTGCGGTAACTTAAAATACTATTCTTCGTTTTTTTGCATATTTTATATGCAGTTACGCAAAAAATTTAATCCGCCATCTATATATCCTAAATATTCGTATTCATATCTTACTTTTGGAACTTCCGATATTTCCCTGTTTGCGACAAATCTTACGCTCGTTTCTCCTTCAGTGGAACCTACTGCTATGTCAAAGTCTGATATTTCTTTATTTGTTTTGTTCCCTAATGATATTGTCACACTTTGAGGATTGCATCCCATAATTCCTATTTTCTTCATATTAGTACAATTACTTAAATCTAATTCATTTATCCTTGAACCGTTCATATAAAATTCTTTTAAACAGTCTGTTTTAGGCATCTTCAACTCGTCAAGCGGAGTATCAGAGATATTAATTGTTTTAATTTTACAATTATTTGATAAGTCTAATTTTTTTATATTGTATGTCATTCTAACATAAAAATTTTCAAGATTTTTGCACCCTGAAACATTTATTTCTTTTAATTCAGCATATTCCTGCTCGTCCCAATATTCCCCGTATCCCTGTTTTAAAAAGAAATATTTCAATGTCGGATTATTTCCTAAGTCAACACTTTTTAAACTATTTCCGCTCACTGAACCCAAATACTGTATCTTTTTAAATGTTGGCAGTTTTACATCTGGTTCTATATTATATCCTATAAAATATGGTGTTGTTATTGACATACTGTCCAAAGCAATCCCTTTAACATATCCATAATCATCCCATGATACCCAATCTGAAAACCACTTTAATTTTGTAACATCACTGTTTTTTCTCCATCCCCAGTCATATGGTGACTCTTCCTGTGCTTTCCAGAAACAGTCTATATATAACTTTCTAAGCTGTTTTACTTCTGACTTTTTAGGTGTCTGTTTTTCTACGATTATATTATAAATAGTTTTTTTCTTCCCCTGTTTTGCCTGCAACTTTACACTTCCAGATTTTTGTGCTTTTATCTTTATTTCTCCTTTATCTTTTTTTATCACCGATATATTCTGCTTTCCACTTAAAATACTCCATACTGCCTTTTTCTCACTTTTTGGTGCTTTTATCGTTTTTTTATTTGCAACCGTTACTTTTACTTTTTTTACATTTTTGTCCTTAGCCTGTTTTGTTTTTGATACTGCTGCAGTCACATTTCTCATTCCAACAGCAGTAAAAATACCTGTTAAAGCTAAAGAAACACTCAATGATAGTGCCAATAATTTTTTTAATCTCGTGCTCATAATAATTCCTCCCTCCCGGTGTGCTGCATCATTGATATTTCGCCAAATAACTTGTATAAATTTCAATCTGCGTTATTTACTGAAAATCATTGATTTAGTACACTAAATAAAATATCTGCCTTATATTTTTTAATTGTTCTTATAATATAAAACAGATATTTTCTGAGGTTGTTGCAATTATTTCACCTTTTACGACCTTTTCATAACACACTTACGGTCGGGCAGTTTTTTACGATTCGCTCTGCTATCTGTCCTTGCTGCCCTTTTTATTACCAACATTCAGGTATCTCATAATCGGTAACAACATAATTTGAAAAAACAATTCCAGCCCAAAGATTATGGTTATCTAGTCTTTTTATATTAGGAACTATACCATTTTTACTTGAAATAAACTCCACCTTTAAATTATTATCAAAAAGCAAATACATATTTTCTATATCTTTTTCTGTCTTCTGCTCCATGTTGATTTTCAATATATCAAATTGATTGCCACCAACACACACTTTATCTAATTTCGTATATTTTTCTAAAGCTAAATTTTCTAAAGCCGTTTCTTTCACAACAATCTCTTTTAAATCATCTGTTTCCGGCATTTTCAGTTGTTTTAATCCTCTAAGACATTCTAATCCTAAGCTGTTAAGTTTATCATTCGTTGACAGATCAAGCTCTGTAAATTTCTCTCCAGCCTGCTCAATATCTATTACTCCTAAATTTTTACATTTTGAAACATTTACCTCCTTGAGATTTTCAAAAATTGTATCATCTTCTACGTCTACATTTTTGAGAAAAACACATTCCAATGTAGGGTTATTTCCCAAATCGAGCTTTTTCAGTTTACTCATTCCCCAAAAAGAGCCAAAATATTTTATTTTTTTAAACCGCGGCAAATCAATTTCTGTAAATGTATCTGTAGACTCAAGTGACATTCCTCTAATATATCCATAATCATCCCATTCTATCCATTTGTCATGCAGAAAATCATCACCGTCTGCATACCAGTTATTTCCCATCTCCTTTGAACTTTTTATAAAACACTCCTTATAAAATTTCGTGAGCTGTTTTACTTCTGACTTTTTAGGTGCCTGTTTTTTTACTGTTATATCATAAGTAGTTTTTTTCTTCCCCTGTTTTGCCTGCAACTTTACACTTCCAGATTTTTGTGCTTTTATCTTTATTTCTCCTTTGCCTTTTTTTATCACCGATATATTCTGCTTTCCACTTAAAATACTCCATACTGCCTTTTTCTCACTTTTTGGTGCTTTTATAGTTTTTTTCTGTGCAACCGTTACTTTTACTTTTTTTATATT
>JBNMLR010000104.1:0-6810 GCA_050874945.1 Butyribacter sp.
GGCTATATTTGTAACAGAATATACAAATGGAGTATATCACACAATGATTGGAGATTATGAGTTTGATAGCAATTCAAAACATTTTGTGCGAAGTATTGAAAGTATGTTATCTGTATATGCAGATTATGAGTTGTAAAAATTCTGAAACAGGCAGCTTTGCACTTCTGTTTGAATTTGATGTAGATATCAGAAAAATCCGTCATGTGCTGTAATTGTACTGCATCCTGCATCCCATCCAATAATTGAGTCCAAGACCAATGAGGATGAGAATAAAGCACATACAGAGAAACTTACAATTAAGACAAGGCGGGTTTGTAAGAATAGCATAACAGAATAATCGATTTGTGGCACTCAGGCATTTGGCTGGGGTGCTTTTTTGCTGGTAAAAATAAGTCTTGAATGTTATAATATAATTTAAGGTTTTTGTAACTATGTTTGAGAGGTAAAGCATTGTAAAAAAGAGAACTCATCCCGTATTTATATAGTGTGGCTTTTATTAGAATCCGGGATAAATCTTGATGCTTGTTCGATTGGAGGTTATTATGACATACGGTAAATCTATAGAATTATTCCTTGTAAATGGAAGTGCAGACAGTTTAATTACAGCAGAAATGTCTAACTGGAATGGTAAGGCAATTAAAATACCTCGTATTGAAGTTAAATCTTGTGATAGGGATGATATTACGCAGGCGGGAGTTTATTTCTTATTCTGCAAAGAGGATGACGGCTCAGATTCGGTTTATATTGGAGAAGCCGAGAATGTTAAAGAAAGATTGATGCAACACTTAAGAGACTACCAGTCAGAAAAAGAAAAGTATTACTGGACAACAGCCACTATTTTTATAGGAAGAGACTTGAACAAGGCTTTGATTCGTTATTTAGAGAACCGATTTGTTGAAATTGCGAGATTCTGCAAGAGATATAAGGTTCTTACGAAAAATACATATAAGAATACCGTAATGAAAGAATCGCAGATTGCTGTTATGGAAGAGTTTGTTGATAATGTAAAAATTCTCATAAGTGCACTGGGATATAAGGTATTGGAACCGTTGAGTAAACCAGTGACCGTTAGCCTTGAAAGTGGAATGGAAGCAGATCCCGAAGAACTGAACTTTCATTTAGAGAGAAATATCAAAGGTATTGGGAAAGTTGAAGCAGACGGAGTCAGAACTTCAGAAGGATTTGTGGTTCTGCAAGGTAGCCATATTGCTACAGAGGATGATAATACAATTCCAACTGCCTTAAAAGAACAGAGGAAAAAAGTAAGCGTCATTGATGGGGTTCTTCAAGAGGATGTATTATTCTCCAGTCCATCATATGCAGCAATGTTTGTTATCGGTAAGAGTGCAAATGGTCTTACAAGCTGGAAGGATGTAGACGGACATTCTCTTAAAGAAATAGATAGTAGTGAAACCACAGATGAAACTAAATAATTAACGAATGGAAGGTTGATATAATGGCGAGAATAGAAACACTTACAGCCTATAAGTGCAAATTTAGTTATCTCCAAAGGAATAACCCGTTGATTGAGGAACAGAGAGAAGCTATTAAGGCAGGAAAAGAACCAGAGTATTCATTCTCTGACTTTATTAATACATATAAAGCATATACAGAGAATTTGGCAATTGGTAAGAATACAGATAGAGCTATTATTTTGTCTGAAGACAAGATATCGGATAAAGAAAATGAGGGAATTAAAAAGTGGCACCTTGTTCCAAGTGCTGGAAAACAGGGGAAGCCTGTTACAGTGATTAAAAAATCATCTGGAAAGAAGTATGATTTTAGCTCTGATTCAGCTGCTTTGTATGAATACCATATTTTTGTATATGAGAGTGAAGATGGAATTTATACTATTTTCCACAGACAAAATGGATCGGGATGTAAAAGTGTTTTTTTGGAAACTGCAAATAAGGCCCTCAAATCAGAAGGATTAAAACTTGAAATGGAATTGATAGTTCCCATGATGGATGGGATAAAAGATGCAACAGCAACTAAAATAACATTACAGTTTACAAAGCAGAATATATCATCTGATGTTGCAGATAATATAAAAGGCTCGAAAAAGAAACATATTATCAGAGATTTAGGATTAAATCTTGAGGCAAGTGAGAATAATAAAATATTAGGCATATTTAAGAAAATGCAGGTTGGAAAGATAGACCAAGCAGAGGCGTTTGCTCAAATAAAAGCAGAGTTTAAGGACTCTGATGACTACAATGATGCGGAGGTCAGACTTCGTGTTGGAAAACGATATAAAAAAGTTCAATGGAATGAAATTGAAGGTATTATGGGAACACATGATATTTCAAATGCACTACATGAGGCTTGTAAAGTATCACATGATTTTGTAGGGGAACTTACAAAATTGTCCGATGAATATTATAAAGACATAATAGAATCTGAGGAGGTGTAATATGCCAAATAAGATTGTATTAATTATAATAGCTGTAGTAATTGTATGTGTGATGCTCTTTGGTAATAAAAAAGTAAGAGTGTTTCCAGTATTGATGAAACAGCTGCAAGTTTTCAAAAATGCAAAGACGGGTAAGATATCAATTTGGGATATTATCTGCTTTGTTATAATGCCGATTGCATTGGCAGTTGTTGTTGCTTTAGGATTTTGTTGTAAAATAGATAATACACTTGCAGGAGTTTTAACCACAGTATTTGCTTTTGTATTTACTGTGCTATTTGGATTCGCTGCTATATTGGTTGGAAAACTTGATAGTAATAATGAAATTGAGAAACAGGTTGTTGGGGAAACATTTTTATCTATTATGACCTCGAATATTCTTTCGCTTGTTGCAGCCGTTCTATCGATAGCAATTATTGTTACAAATAATGAGATTGCAAGTTTGGCTCTTTCTATATGTATATATAGTTTATCATTTATGATAATTATGTTACTTTTGATGATATCGAAAAGAACTTTCATTATTTACTGTAGCAATAAAAAGTAATGAAAATGAGGGTGTGAGTATCTGCACACCCTTTCGTTAAATAATGCACACCCCCGTCAGTAGTCTGAACCCCCTTAACTGACTACGATTTGACTACTACACATTGGCCCTGATTGCACCATTTTGAAGTATTTTGCAAAAAGTGTAGTTTTAAACAAGAAAAATACGATGCCCGGAAAAGCCGATAAAACAATGCAAAACTCGGCATTACAGGGCATTTCAGAACAGGAGAAATTTATGATTAGAGTATTATTCATCTGCCACGGCAACATCTGCCGCAGCACAATGGCACAATTCGTTTTTCAGGACATGGTAAACCATGCCGGTCTTACCGATGAATTTTTCATCGACTCAAAAGCAACCAGCACGGAGGAAATCGGCAACCCGCCGCACCGTGGCACGGTTCGCAAGATGAACGAGCTTGGCATTCCGATGCAGCCGCATTTTGCATCACAGGTTACAAAGAGCGACTATGCTAAGTTTGACTATATAATAGGAATGGACAAGTGGAACTATAAGAACATGATGCGCATCTTTGGCGGTGACCCGGACGGGAAAGTGTCACTTCTGCTTGAATTTGCGGGAAGTGGCAGGGATATTGCCGACCCGTGGTACACGGGAAACTTTGATGACACATACAGAGATGTAAAAGAGGGATGCGAAGCACTGTTAGATAAATGCGTCGGTGAAATTAAAGCCTGACATCAAACCACCAAAAATTTACCATCTACGGGTGATACGAATCGTTGATGTAAGACCGGTGTTATGTTAAAATTATAATTAGGTTTAATAAAGGTTTAAACTTTTTGGAAAGAGGGGAAACTCTTAATGAAATGGAATTATGATTTTTACATAGCATCATCAGTGGTTCTGATAGTGCTTATAATATATTATTACCGGGTTGCTGAGCTTAATAGGCTTTCACGAAGGATATACGGATATTTTCAGATTATTTGTCTTGCGTGCTGCGTTACGGATATGTTTTCGACAGCATTTCTTATGAAGTATTTTCCGGATATGGTAGGTCTGAATTATTTCGGGCAGATGGTCGGATATACTTTTCAGCATTTGATACCGTGTATGTACTTTTTTTACATAGTCTCGATGGCGAGAGATATGGAAGTAATCAGAAAAAGGATGTTCTTTTGGGCGATTCCTGCGATAATAGAGCAGATTATGATATGGACTGATTATTTTACGGACGCTTTGTTTAGTTATTCAGTCAGTGAGGGATACAGGCGCGGACCGTTGATGATAGTTCTTATAGTGTGCACCATTTATTATTTTGCGGCGGCTATCTTTCAGGCTTTTTCAAAGAACAGTGTTTTGGAGAAGCGTTATAAACTTGTTACCATATGGTTTATGTTTTTGAGTTTTGCGGCTATGCTCGCACAGATGCTTATTCCGGAACTTGTCGTTATAGGGGCGAGCAGTGCGTTAGGCTGTCTTATCATGCAGATGACATTGCAAAACCCTATCCTCATCAGGCAGGCAAACCATAAGGAAATCGAGGCAAGACAGGCTGCCGAGGAGGCAAACAGAGCCAAGACGACATTCCTTGCGAATATGTCCCATGAGATAAGGACACCGATGAATGCCATTTGCGGCATGGCGGATATTCTTGAAAAATGTGAACTCACACCGCTTGAACATGAATATGTGGAGACGATACAGACGGCAGCAGAGTCTTTGCTTTCCATTATAAATGATGTGCTCGATTTTTCAAAGATAGATGCGGGCAAGATGGAACTTTGTCCTGTCGAGTACCGTTTTGATACATTTATTGAGGGAATTGAAAATGTTATCGCTGCGAGGATTTTCGATAAAAAACTTGAATTTGAGGTTTCAATGTCTGAGGGAATCCCGGTATATATGTACGGTGATTACGCAAAGATTAATCAGATTCTTATTAATATATTGAGCAATGCAGTTAAATTTACGGATTCAGGAAAAATCAAACTCGATATAAGTTCAAAACAGATTAATAAAAGCATTATTGAGTTGAGTTTTGCCGTGAGCGATACGGGTATTGGCATTAAAAAAGAGGATATGGGCAAATTGTTCAATCAGTTCAGTCAGGTTGATGCCATGCGCAACAGAAAGCGTGAGGGAACAGGTTTAGGTCTTGCTCTTGCAAAGAAAATCGCACAGATGATGGGCGGAGATATTGATGTTGAGAGTGAATACAATGTCGGAAGCTGTTTTACGGCAAGGATTAAGCAGAGGGTATGCAATGATGAGAGTGAGGAGTTAAGAAGAAAGGCTGCAGAGAAGTACAGCAGCAGGATTGTCTTTTTATATGAAAATGATTATGAGAGCAGAACACATCTTATAGAGATTTTTGAGCAGCTTAAGTTAAGGGTGATTTGCATCAATTCCATAGACGAGATAGGCAGAGAAGTGTATAATATGTATTCAGATGAACAAAAAATATTTGTTTATAATTATAATGCTTATCTGAGAGTTAAAAACAGATTTTCGGGCAGGGAATTGTTCAAAAGAGTTAAAAATATTGCATTGCTTGAATTTTATACTGTTTTTGAAGAAAACGAAATGCCGGGATTATATATAAGAAAGCCTTATGACCTGTTCAAAATTTACAGGGTTCTATTTGAGGATAAATCTGACGAGTACAAGGTTTATGGCAGTGACAGACAAAAAAATACAAATAATTCACTTATACAGAGCAGTGATGCAGATGTTGAGGTCAGTCGGTCAGATGTTGAAAAGGATATGTCCAAGAACGGTCGAAAAGATACAGACGGCATTGAGAATGACATTGAGAAAAAGCCGGAAAGCGTGACAGTTCAAAGTCATTCGGATGCGGATAGTAAGGATGAGAGTTCTGATATACATACTTCTGACATGAAAACTTCAGATGATATATTTAAAAATGTTAGAGTTGCTGTTGTTGATGACAATAAGGTAAATCTCAGGGTTGCGGTGACTCAGTTAAGACAGCTTGGTGTTCTGACTGAGGTGTTTTCAAGTGGCGGTGCAATCGTTAAGGCACTTGAAAGAGGTCGTGAATATGATATGATATTTATGGATCATATGATGCCTGAGATGGATGGCATCGAGACTACAAAAGTAATAAGAAACATGGCTTCACAAAATTGCAAAGATGTTCCGATTATCGCACTTACCGCAAATGCGGTCACGGGCGTAGAGAGAGAATATAAAGAAGCGGGAATGAACGGATGGATGTTTAAACCGGTGAAACTTGATAATTTTAAGGAGATACTGCTTAAGTTCGTATCCAAAGAAAAGGTGTCTTAGGATTGAATAAGGGGGATTAACATGGATGGAAAAATTTTTGAAAAGCTTATTGAGGTATCAGAGTGTGCATTGTTTATTTCAAAGCCGGGCGGCGAAATGGAGATAACATATGCAAGTAAAAAATTTTATTCGATATTGCAATACACAAAAGAGGAATTCAAGGAGAATTTCAAAAACAGTCTTATGGCTGTGATTTTGCCGGAAGAAAAACAGAGGGTCAAAAACCTTATTGCAAGACAGTTTGCAGCCGGAGGTGTTGTAAATATCGAGTGCAGAGTGAAAAGAAAAGACGGTACTGTCGCATGGCTTTCGATTTCAGCAAAAAGTCTGCTGCATATGTCTGAAAACAGATTTTTCTGTTCGTGCCAGGACATAACTAAATCCAAGAATAATGTTGAAAATATGTTTAAGGCAAAACATGAGATTGATGTTATTGCAAACAGTATTCCGGGTGGAGTTTTGAAAATACGCATGAAAGACATGAAAATTCTTTATGCCAACGACGGATATTATATGTTGTCAGGCTATTCGAGAGCCGAATTTCATATAAATTTTGGAGATTACTGTGATA
>JBNMLR010000105.1:0-6724 GCA_050874945.1 Butyribacter sp.
AATTCTTCACTCGCAGCATCAAAAGCAGCCCTTGAAAAAGACAACAAGTCACTTGCAGCATCAAAGGCAGCTCTTGAGACAGAGAACAAAGCACTTGCAGCATCAAACTCAGCACTTGCAGCATCAAACTCAGCACTCGTAGCATCAAAAGCAGCCCTTGAAAAAGACAATAAGTCACTTGCAGCATCAAAAGCAGCTCTTGAGGATCAGCTTAAGAACACACCTGCACCAACAGAGGCACCTGCACCAACAGAAGCACCTGCACCGGCTAAAGGTCAGATGGGCAACTTCAATGTTAAACTTGACTATGTTGGTGATGATTCTTGGGGCGAGCAGTCTTGGGGTGACAAGAGTGTCAATGTAACAAAAGATGGTGATTATTCTATTGAATACACAGCAACAAGTGATTCAACAGGAATCTACTTAATGATGCTTGATACAGATCTTTATTATGGAAGTCTTGCAGACAACTTTGCACTTACAGTTAAGAATGTAAAGATTGGTGACAAGACATATACAGTAAACAACAGCGGATGCTGGGGATTTGCAAATCAGACAGTTTCAGAATTCTACAGATTTAACATCGTAAACCCATGGAACGGTCTCTTTGACAAGACTGGTGTTAATTGGCAGGATCCTTCAGTTACATCTGTTGATAAGTTAAACAAAGCTCCTGTTAAAGCTAATGATAAGATTGTAGTAAACTTCAATGTAACAACAAAGAAAGCTTCTTCAACAGTATCTATCAAAGCTGCTAAGTCTAAGGTTTCAGTTGCTCCAGCTAAGTCTACAACAGTTAAGTACACAGTTAAGGGTACATCAACAGTTAAGGCTACAAGCAACAACAAGGCTGTAACAGTTAAGGTAAACAAATCTAAGAAGAATGTTACAATCACAGCTAAGAAGACAGCAGTTATGGGCAAGACAGCTACAATCACACTTAAGGCTGGTTCTAAGAAGTCTACTATCAAAGTAACTGTTGCTAAGACAGCAAATGTTAAGAAGAAAAAGACAGCTAACTACACAGTTGCACTTGCAAAGGTAACTAAGAAAGTTAAGGCTAAGAAGATTAAAGTCTCTGTAAAGAACAAGAAAGTTGCAAAAGTCACAGTTAAAAAGACTGCAAAAGGACAGGTAACATTCCAGGTTAAGGGACTTAAGAAAGGTAAGACAACTGCTACACTTAAATATGGTAAGAAGTCCGCAAAAGTCAGCGTAGTAGTTAGATAATATTTTATAAGTTTGAATTCCCACAATTAAGGAAAACAAATCGAAAGAGCTTTCAGGGGGGGCACACCAACAGGTGTGCTCTCTTTGTGTTTTTATGACTTGTGCAAGATGTGAGTATAAATGTAATATATATTAAAAAACATGTACAATATATCTAAAAATTAGGATATAAATATTAACAAATATATAATAAAATATGAACATAGCAGTAACAGGTCAGTTATAAAAATATATACGGCAATATTTGAGCCTGCTAATTGTATTGCTATATTTATATTTATGATAAAACTGTTACTTATAAAATGTATATAATGAATTAAAATTATGTGAGAGGAGAATTATATGAGAAAGACAACTAAAAAGTTATTAGTTGCAGCATTATCTACTGCTATGGTTGTTACATCATTTACAGGTGTAGGTGCGGTGAATGGTGCAAAACCGGCAAGTGCAGCAACAAGCTCAGTCTGGAAAGAAGACGGATATCATGCATATCTTTATTATCAGACAACTAAATGGGATTATAGAAATGCATTCAAAGAGGGCAAAAAGCATGATGATAAAGACAGCTATGATTATATTCAGGCTGGAGGACAGGATGTAACAGAAAAGGCAGAAGTTACAGATGTTCTTTTAAAAGAAGGTGACGGAGAGTACACGGTTAAGATTTCAGGTATTGACCTTACAGGTGCAGACAGTTTTAATATGATGGGTGTTGCTACGGACATTCCGGTTAAAAAGGATACTAAAATCAAGGTCACAAATGCAACATTAAAAGTTGATGGCAATGAGGTTGAAGGAGCAAAGGACATAGAGCTTCCTTATATAAAGACAGAAAGTTTTTATCAGTTTAATTTTACCGGTTACGGTGACTGGCAGCTTTCAAGTACAATTCCTTTTAAGCAGGGTAAACTCACAAATGTATCTAAGTCAGATCTTGAGATTACTTTTAAGGTTACTGGTGTGCCAAAGTTTACAAAGACATATGGAAAAAAGGTCGGAGCTACATTTACAAGCGGAAATTATACATATAAGGTGACAACTGCCGCCACAGAGGATACAAATGGTAAAGTTGCAGTTACAAAGCTTTCTGCAAAGGGAAAGAAAGCAAAGACACTTTCAGTTCCAAATACAGTTAAGGCATCAGGTGCTGCATATACGGTATCTGCTGTTAATGCAAATGTTTTCAAAGCTGCAAAAGCATCATCTGTTACACTTGGAAAAGGTGTGACAAAGATTGCATCTTCTGCATTTGCAAATTGTAAAAATCTTACAAAGCTTGTGGTAAATGGTAAATTATCATCTGTTGCTAAAAATGCATTTAAGGGCTGCACAAAGAAGATTACTCTTTCAGGAAGTTCAGTTGATGCAAATGCCAAGAAGATTAAGGCAGCCGGTGTTAAGAGTATTAAAAAGGTTTATACACCCGTAGTTAGCGGCAAATTTGCCGTAAGTGATTTAAAGAGCGGCAATACAGGAACAGTGACTGTCACAGCAGAAAATATTAAGAGCATCACAAAGGTAGTTGCTACAAGTGAAAACGAAAAGATTGTAAAGATTCAGAATGGCAAGACAGATGGTCTTAAATATACTGCCGAGGTACTTGGTGTTGCAGCCGGTACTGCAGAGGTTACTATTAAGGTTGCATACAAGAAAATGGATGGAAAATCAGCAACAAAGACAATTTCTGAAGTTGTAAGTGTTGTTGATGGTGGATTTACCGGTTCACTTGATGAAAAAGATATTACACTTCGTGTAAAAATTCCAGAGACACCATCAAATGTTGGTGCAGAGAGAACAGTTTCAATCAAGGGCGGTACATCTGCAAATATGACTGTTAAGGACAACGGTAATGTTCGTAAAGATGTTTCTACACAGTGGCTCATTGAAAATGAAATGGGTGAGGGTGTAAACCTCGGAAATACAATGGAAGCTACATTAGGAACTTACGCTGACAAGATTGCGACTACAGATGCTACAAAATTTGAGCAGGCATGGGGTCAGCCGGTTACAACAGAAGCATATATCAAGTCACTTCGTTCATATGGATTTAATACTATCCGTATTCCGGTAGCATGGTCAAACATGGATTCAGAGGATGGAACATATACTATCAATGAGAAATATCTTGGTCGTGTAGAGGAAATCGTAAACTATGCATTAAACTGTGGTATGTATGTAATTGTCAACGATCATTGGGACAATCAGTGGTGGGGACAGTTCGGTGCCTGCAAGGAAGATGCAAACGGAAATAAAGTTGCTGATGAAACAAAACGTGCTGAGGCATGGAAGAGATATGAGAGATACTGGACACAGATTTGTGACAGATTTAAGGACTACTCAGACCACCTCATTTTTGAGGGGGCAAACGAGGAACTTGGTGACAGATTAAACGATGCAATCTACGAAAGTGGATATTGTGTTGGAAAAGATGACAATGATACAAAAGCTATCTCTGGAAATCTTACTGACAAAGAGAGATATGAAATGGTTAATAATATTAACCAGAAGTTTGTAGATATTGTCCGTAATTCAGGCGGAAACAATGCTTACAGACATCTTCTTATCGCAGGCTATGATACAAACATTGATAAGACTTGTGATGACAGATTTAAGATGCCAACAGATACAGCAGAAAATGGAACTACTAAACTCAGCGTTTCAGTTCATTACTATACACCATGGGATTTCTGTGGAGATGGCGGAAGCGGTATCTACACACAGAAAGATAAGGAAGCAACAGAAAAATATCTTTCAGAGATGGATAAATTCTACAATGCAGGATATGGAATTATCATGGGTGAGTTCAGTGTTTGCAATCCAAAGCAGGAGGGTGTTGCACATTGGTTAAATGATACAATGACTATTGCAGCTAACCATCATATTTTACCTGTACTTTGGGAGACGAACCAGTATATGGACAAAGATAACTGCAAGATGAGATACAATGACATTGCCGTACTTTACAATACAATTACAGGTTCAACAGGTGATACAAGTTCAAACCTTAATACAAACGGAACAACAGCCGACGGAAGTACAGCAGAGAAACTCGAAGCAGTAGATACAAGCAGTCTTAAGGCAGGCTGGACATGGACAGGTAAGTGGTATAAGAACGACGGAAAAAGTCTTGTCGGAGATAACAGATATGACAGTGAAGGCGCCGGTGAGAAAGTTATTGGTGCTAACCTTTCAAAATATGTACCTGAAAATACTGCAACAAGTTCAATTGACGGAGATGCAACAGAAATCGGATTTAATGATTATGGATATCAGGCATTTTTGAAGATTGACTTATCTAAATATGAGAAACCTGTTATTAAATTTAATTTCCTCGACAAATCAGATACAGAGGATTATGTAGGTGCTGTCACATTGGCTGCAACAGATAAAGTTGACGGAAGACCGGGAACATCAATTGATATGAAGTATGCTGAGTACAGCGGCAAAGGAATCAAGCTTACAGATTCACTTATAAGTGAGCTTAAGACTAACCCATATCTTTATATCACATTTGCGAACGGACCTACTATAACAGGAATTACTGTTTACGATGGAAAATAAGTAAACAAAAATAGTTGCAAATATTTTTAAATTGTATATAGTGAACTTAACAAGAGAGCCGAACGCTAGGTGCAGACTAGCCGACGGTAATGATAAGTGTTATATTAAAAGTAACGCCTCACTTTGTCAGAGTTGGGGTGTTACTTTTTGTGTGTTATTGTATATACAAGAGTAATAACTGCACAAAGCATAATTACAAATTTTAATAATTGGCAATAGAAAACCCCGAAAGTCTGATACACTTTCGGGGTTTTTGTTTAATTCCGTGCGTCTTTTCAGGATGTGCTTTTTATTTTTTATACCTATTATTTAATACTGAAACAAGTTTTATTTTGCTTACTTATTTTCCACAGCTTTTTTTATCAATCTGCTGATTAAAAGCATAAAAGTTTCGACAGTCAAGGTTTTCCTGAGTGCGTCTGAGACATTCGCCAAATCTCTGGAAATGAACAATTTCTCTTTCTCTGAGGAAACGGATAGGATCCGCAACTTCAGGGTCTTTTACTATACGAAGAATATTATCATAAGTCAGACGGGCTTTCTGCTCTGCCGCCATATCCTCATAAAGGTCGGTGATGGTATCACCTGTACTCTGCAACTGGCTTGCACTGAACGGTTCGCCGCTTGCTGCCTGCGGCCATATGGCGAGTGTGTGGTCGATATAATATTTATCAAAGCCGGATGCCTTGATTTCTTCAGGTGTGAGATTTTTTGTAAGCTGTCTTATAATAGTTGCGACAATCTCAAGGTGACCGAGTTCTTCCGTTCCGATGTCGGTAAGAGCACCCATGACACGGCGGTCAGTCATACTGTAACGCTGTGAGAGGTAACGCAAAGCCGCACCGGCTTCGCCATCCGGACCACCGTATTGGCTCATTATTACCATTGCAGCTTTCGGGTCGCACCTTGTTATATTGACAGGGTATTGCAATCGCTTTTCATAATTAAACATAAACTCCTCATTTCTGCGTCAAACGCAATGATATTTGTTTTTGTGAAATTTACAGGAACTTTTCAAAATTCATACTGATAAAACTGGTGTGTCAACCTTTTACTCCCACGGCCACGGGTCTTTTACCCATTCCCAGTAACATGCGTCAGGGACATCATATTTAGAGAGAGGACCATATTTCTGCGTGTATTCGTTTACTGCTTCTTCTCTTTCTTTTTTTAATTTGTTGTAATAGCACAGTGCATCTTTGTCACTTGGATGTGTGTCTAAAAAAAGAACCGTATCGTCCATTGCGAAGCTTACCTGTGTTATATATGCCAAGAGGTTATGCTTTTCTCTGTTCATCTTGCACCTCCTTTTTGACTGCAAAATCCATTTGGGATACAGCCGTAAAACGGATAGTCAAGCTCCTTAAAAATAGTTCCCTGTGAAAGTCCTTCGCAGAGGGCATATACATCTCTCCACTTTTGCCACGGAACATAGCCTATTCCAAGAGGAATATTGTGCATATCAATATGTGATATTGCCTCATTACAATTTTCAGGTGGTCTGTGATGTGGTCGGTCACAGCAAAAATCCCGTGTCTGCGGCTGATTTTGGGAGCGGTTGTTGCAACCCGGAGCCATATTGTTCTGGCTCTGGGAACGGCTATTACAACCCGGAGCCATATTGTTCTGGTTCTGGGAACGGTTGTTGTAACCCGGAGCCATATTATTCTGGTTCTGGGAGCGGTTGTTGCAACCCGGAGCCATATTATTCTGGTTCTGGGAACAACTATTGCAACCCGGAGTCATATTATTCTGGTTTTGGGAACGACCGTTGCAACCGGGTGTCATACTTTGGTTTTGAGAGCGGCAGTTGCAGTTGCCACAGTTCTGACAGCCTGCCTGTAATCTGAAATTCATGTTATTCATAGGAAATTCCTTTCGTTATCGGAATCATATATTTTAAGAATTAGAATATATTTATATATCTAATCTA
>JBNMLR010000106.1:0-6693 GCA_050874945.1 Butyribacter sp.
AGATAATTACAGTACTGATTAATATTTATACCAGGTAATTGCGAAACTAATTATAGGTTGTGTTAATTGCACACCTGTAACAAATGCATAATTTAATTACAGATTATAAGAGTTTCGCAAATGCCTAATCATTTATACAAAGGAAAGGATGAAAAATATGAAACGAAAACAAATCTCGGCACAGATTACCAGACAGATATTGACTGTTGTATTAGCAATTTTTGTTGTATTTTCAATTATTACAACGATTATGATAGGCAACATAAGTCTGAGTGCCAAGAAAAACAACTTAACTCTCCAGTCGCAATCATCTTCAAATGAACTTGAAACATTCTTTGGAAAATACACTACAATCGTTGAACAGATGGCTCTTAACCCCGATATTCAGACAATATTAACAGACACCAAAGCAGGGGACTACATAAAAGATAATTCTATGTATAATGATGTTTTCTCAGAATTGAAAAAAATCACCGACTCTGACAGCGAAAACATTCAGGCATCATGGATAGGTGATATTGACAACAACTCCCTAACCCAGTCAGACGGATATGTCAGTGACAATTCATTTGAGATTACCGAAAGAGAATGGTACAAAGTAACAGAGACAAAAAAAGCCATGCTCACAAGTGCATATACGGATGCAAGTACAGGCAAACTTATTTTAAGTGCCGCTGCCCCGGTTTACGACAAATCAGGCAATAACATTATAGGTGTTACAGGCGTTGACATTTCACTCGACCATATCAACGAGCTTTTTTCAGGTTACAAGATAGGCAGCAAAGGTTTTGTAATCCTGCTTACTCAGGACGGAACCATCATATATCACCCTACTAAAGATTATCAGCAGAAAAAACTTTCTGAGATAAATGCATCTGACCAGATATTAAATACTATCAAGAGCGATAAATCTTCTTTTATAACTTACAAAGTAGGTTCAGCAAAAAGAATGGGATATGTTGAAAGGATAGGTACAACATCTTATTATGTTTTAAGCTGTATGCCTTCAGGCGAGTATTATCAAAATCTTATTATCTGTGTTGTAATTACGATTCTGCTTCTTGTTATCGGTATTTTTGCGATAATAATATCAATTAAAAAAGTCGCAGGCAGAATTACAAAACCAATTATCAGTCTCAATGATGTTGCAATGGAACTTGCAAACGGCAATCTTGATGTTGACCTTAATGTTCATGTTGACAATGAAATCGGAGAACTTGCCGATTCGATAAATAAAACTGTTGTAAGACTTAAAGAATACATCAATTATATTGATGAGATTTCAGATGTTCTCGACCAGCTCGCAATAGGTAAATTAAATGTTTCATTAAAATATGATTATACAGGAGATTTTGCAAAAGTTAAAACAGCTATGTTAAATATATCCGACTCATTAAAGACAATGATTCAGGAAATAACGGAAAGTTCAAGTCAGGTTTCCGCCGGTGCCGATGACCTTGCAAAAGCCGCACAGAATATAGCGGAGGGTGCTAATATTCAGGCATTGTCAGTACAACAGTTAGTTTCAACAGCTACATCCGTATCTGAAACGGTTCGTGAAAACACGGCAGATGCCAAAGATGTTGCCGACTCTACGATTAAAGTAACGGAAATGGTTAAAGACAGTACTGAACAGATAAGCCTGATGATGAAAGCAATGGACACTATCACCGATACTTCAAATCAGGTCGTAAGTATCATCAAGAGTATTGAGGACATTGCATCACAGACAAATCTTCTTGCCTTAAATGCTTCTATAGAAGCCGCAAGAGCCGGTGATGCCGGTAAGGGATTTGCCGTAGTCGCAACAGAAATTGGCTCTCTTGCCGATGAAAGTTCAAAAGCGGCAAGCAATACTAAGAACCTTATCGGTATTTCAATAAATGAGATAAACCACGGAACTGAACTTGCTCATAATGTTGTTGATTCAATGCGTGAAGTCCAGGAAGCTGTCTTAAAGGTCAACAAACAGATTGGAAAGAGTGCAGAAAATTATGTTGTGCAGGAACACAGCATGGAAGATATAAAGGCGAATATTGATGAAATTTCAAAGAGCGTCGAAGACAACTCAGCCGCTTCCGAAGAAACATCGGCAACCTCAGAGGAGCTTGCTGCACAGGCTGCGACATTAGAAGGACTTATCAAACACTTTGAATTAGATTAAAAAAATAATATTCTTTATTCGTTTTGTTTATGTATATATAGTTATAGTCATGGAAGCTGGATTATTATGCAGCAAATGGCGTTAGAACACTGTCGGCACTTAAGACATGTAGTTTATGTCTTTATGTGCCGCTACATGTGTTCTCCGAGGCGAGAGCCGTCCATTTGTCGTATAATATCCACTTCCATGACTTTTAACTTTTATCTTCTCAATCTTTTCTCCCAAACAAAATCCTTACCGAATTAAGTACGCATATCATTGCAACTCCGGAATCGGCAAATACCGCCATCCACATTGATGCAATTCCCGCAAATCCAAGAACCATTACAAGTGCCTTTATTATAAGTGCGCCTATTACATTCTGCATGGCAACGGCTTTTGTTTTCTTTGCTATCTTTATGCTTTCAGGTATAGCTGAGAGTCTTGAGTTCATAAACACAACATCTGCCGCTTCTATCGCCGCATCTGCTCCACTTCCCATAGCCGCTCCTACATCTGCTCCTGCAAGCACCGGTGCATCGTTTATTCCATCACCGACAAACATAACCGCACCTTTTTCTTCACGGATTTTTGAAAGATTGTTAAGTTTATCCTGCGGAAGCTGTTTTGCATAGCAAACATCTATTCCTGCTTCTTTTGCGACCATCTCGGCATTTTTCTGCGAATCACCCGTAAGCATTGCTGTCCAGAGTCCGTACCTCTTTATGTCACTTATCGCCTGTTTTGAGTCTGATTTTATCTTATCATTGATAACGATATATCCGATATATTTTCCCTCAAATGCAAGCAATACCTCTGTTCCATAAATCTCCTTTGCTTTTTCAGGCACTTCAATGCCGTTCATGGCAAGAAGTTCTAAATTTCCACATAAAAGTTTTCCGTCTTCAAGTGTAACTTCCATTCCTTTTCCGGAAATTTCTTTTATGTCTGCAACCTTAGGTATTTCAAGTCTCCTATTCTTTACTTCCTCCATAATGCTCGTAGCTATCGGATGTGTTGAATGGCTCTCTGCTGCCCCCGCAAATGCAAGCACTCTGTCCTCTGTATATCCGCCGTCACTCACTATCTGTGCTACTTTGAAATTTCCCTCCGTCACTGTTCCTGTCTTATCCATGACAACCGCTTTTACCGCTGCAAGTGATTCGAGAGAAACACCGCCTTTGAACAAAATTCCCTTTCTAGAACCTGCACCTATTCCTGCAAAGAAAGCAAGCGGCACACTAAGAACAAGTGCACAAGGACAGCTTATTACAAGAAATGTAAGTGCCGTGTATATCCAGTAATGCCAGTTTCCCGTTATAAGTGACGGGATAACCGCCGTAGCCAAAGCCGCAAATACAGCGATAGGTGTATAAACTCTTGCAAATTTGCTTATAAATCTGTCAATCTTAGGTTTTGATGCCGCCGCATTTTCAACTGCTTCAAGAATACGGCTTACCATAGATTCTTCCAAAAGTTTCTCAACTTTCACATATATAACACCCGACATATTTACACAGCCTGAAACAACTTCACTTCCCTCATTTACCCCTACAGGAACAGGCTCGCCCGTTACCGCCGAAGTATCAATGCGGCTGTCACCCTTGATGATAACACCGTCAAGCGGTATTCTGTCACCCGGTCTTACCTCGATAACATCTCCAACCTCTATCTCCTCAGGGTCAAGTTCTATTACATTGTCTCCGTCCACATATCTTACAACCTCCGGACGCATATCAACTGCTTCCATAATCTGTTTGCGGCTCTTTCCGACCGCAATATCCTCGAAAAGCTCACCAATCTCATAAAACAGCATAACTCCGACTGCCTCCGGATATTCACCCGTCGCAAATGCACCGATTGTGGCGATACTCATAAGAAAGTTTTCGTCAAAAAGTTTTCCTCTGAAAAGATTTTTAACAGCCTTTAAAACAACTTCTCCACCGAGTATCACATATGACATAACAAAAAGTGCTATTGAAACAGCAGACATGGATTTAAGATACTTCTCACAGATAACACCGCCTATAAAAATAACTGCTCCGATTGCAATCTTTATAAGTTCAGATTTAATATCATCATCGTCATTTTTGTCTGCATTCGCTTCTTTCTTATCCTCGCTGTCATATTCCTCGATAACAGTTCCAGGCTCCATTTTGTCTGCTATTTCTCTGAGTTTTGGAAGAACTTCGTCTGGATTTTTCGCTTCTACCAAAAGCTGGCTTGTCGCAAAAGTCAATGTAACAGCCACATCCGGCAGTTCGTTCATCTTTCTCTCAACCTTTGCCGCACAGTTCGCACAATCAATACCCTCTATACGGTACTTTTTCTTAGCCGCACCCTCAAGGTGTTTATGATGATGTTCATCATGCTCTCCGTGGCAACAATCATCATCGCAACAATCTTCGTCATGGTGATGGTGATGTTCTTCGCTGTGATGGTGATGCGGTTTCTTCTTTCCACTATGGTTTTTTGTCTTTGAGATTTCCTCTATCACCGTGCCCGGCTCCATCTTGTCAGCAATCTTTCTAAGTTCGGGTAATACCTCGTCAGGATTTTCGGCATCTACCATAAGCTGACTCGTTGCAAATGTCAATGTAACTTCCACATTCGGCAGTTCATTCATCTTTTTTTCAACTTTGGCTGCACAGTTCGCACAGTCAATACCCTCTATATGATATTTCTTTTTCATAATATCCCGCCTCGCTTTTATTTATATTTGTTCTGGCATTTCAAAATCAATGTTCATATGAACAATCATTCATATGTTGTATTTAATATATCATATGCACTAATAAAAGGCAAGTGAAAAATTTGCCGAACCAAAAGCGAAGTGCAATCCTACTCCTCAACGTGCTCAATGCCCTGACTCAATATAGTAAAAACGTGTTCATCCGCAAGCGTGTAAAGCACAGTTTTTCCCTCTTTTCTAAACTTGACAAGCCTGTTCTGTTTCAATATGCGAAGCTGATGCGATATAGCACTCTGCGTCATATTTAAAATAGATGCAATATCATAAACACACATCTCATTCTCAAACAAAACATAGAGGATTTTTATTCTGGTCGAGTCTCCAAAAACCTTGAACAGATCCGCAAGGTCATATAATTCACTCTCATCCGGCATCTTATTGTCAATCTCCTCAGCCGTCTTTTCATCAATCGTCATATATGTTTTCTCATCCATGTTAAAACTCCATTCCATTAAAACATTTGCTGTCTATATTATTACTATTTATCGTTATAAAATCACCAAAACATTATTTTCCATCACATATCATAAAACATTCGACTTTATTACCAATCACATTTATATGCCAAAACACACCTAACTCTATTACAAAACATTTTCATATGTAAAGCACATCAAAACCTACAATATAATATTGTACCAACAGCCGACTTTCATTGCACTGAATTGGATTGTGCCGGGATATAAAATAATATTAGCCGGCATTTTTATCACCGTCAGCACTTAGTCGGCGTCTTTTGACGGCTTATGTGCTGCTACGAGTGATAACATAGCGAAAGCGTGCCGGCGTTATTACTTTATATCCCGGCACAATCAACACAGCCTACATTTACACATCCATCCCTAATCTCCTCAAAGCCATCTTCGGTATCTCCCCGGAACTCCTTATGTCAAGAATACTCTCCGTCTCCGTAAGCGCATTCTGATACCACATGACAGCCTCCGAAGTATTACCGGTACTTTCATAATAAGCCCCAAGTTCACAGCATATCTCCGCACATGATGTGGTTGCCGCATCCTTAAGTGCACATTCCATAAATGCCACCGCATCACCTTTTATACGATAACACCGTGCCAGCACGCAAAAGGCTTCTTTCACTTCGTCTATGCTTCTGCCGTCCTCTTCGAGAGTTCTCTTAAACAGTTGCTCCGCCTTTAAAAAATCCTCATCTTCTCCCGAACGGAAAAGCTCCATCGCATACATATGATGAAGTTTCTTTGAAAATCTTTTTCCATCTGCCGCTATCCCCTCAAATGCTTTAAAATCTCTTGATGCATGATTTGTAAGCGGTCTGTGTTCCACAACAATATCACTGTCATACACAACGGGGTCTATTCTTAAAGTTTCATGTATCTGGTCCATCCATGTAAACGACCTTAATCGCTTATATAGTTTTGGTCTGTACTCTTCTTCAAAATTGTAGACCGTACTTAATTCAGCTGGTGTATGATAGAGCATTTGAACAATTTCTATCTCAGGAAGCAGTATCTTCTTTAACTGACGAAGCTTTTCTTTATTTTCGTCATCCAGATATTCATCTGCATCTGCCGTATAAATATAATCACCGATAGCCTTTGATGCCGCAAAATTTCTTGCATCTGCAAAATCGTTGCACCATTTATAATCAAAAACCTTATCTGTATATTTCTTTGCAATTTCTTTTGTCCCATCAGATGAGCCTGTATCTACGATGATTATCTCATCCATGACATCACAAAGACTGTCCAGACACCTCGAAAGCACTTTCTCCTCATTCTTCACTATCATACATAAACTAAAAGTTGTCATACCATCCCTC
>JBNMLR010000107.1:0-6655 GCA_050874945.1 Butyribacter sp.
CATCACTATTAAAAAGTGCGGTAAGAGCAAGATTAAAAAACATAAGACATATTATATAAGAATACTTGCAAGCACGAAGTCAGGTAAGAAAACTTATAAAAGTGACCTTATAAACACATACAGCTTTTACATTTACTAGAATGTATTAAGAAAAGAACATTTTAATAATTAAAAGAACTGCTGTTTCGGATTTATTTCCGGATGGCAGTTCTTTTTTGATAGAAAATATTTTTTGACATACAGTGAACAGGCTCATAGTATTGTCAATTATCTTTTTATGGCTGAACTGTTACCTTATTTTTAATATTTTTGCATAATTCCTATTGACATGATAGGAAAAGTAGGGTATAGTTATAGCCATGAGTTACTAAAACATATAGAAAAAGTAGGAAATACGATAAATAAAGGGGGTTGCCCAATGGATTTTAGAGAACTGACAACCGATGTGCTGGTTATTGGCGGCGGCACGGCAGGCTGTTATGCAGCTATCACACTCGGTCAGGAGAAGGATGTAAATGTCCTTATCGTTGAAAAAGCCAACATTAAGCGAAGCGGCTGTCTTGCAGCAGGTGTAAATGCCATAAATGCTTACATCACGGAAGGTCATGTTCCACAGGATTATGTGGATTATGCCAAAAAAGACGCTGACGGTATAGTGAGAGAGGATCTGCTTCTTTCAATGTCAGAGAGACTAAATGAAGTTACGGCACATATGGAACGCCTCGGTCTTGTTATTTTAAAAGATAAAGATGGCAAATATGTTGCAAGAGGCAATCGAAATATAAAAATAAATGGGGAAAATATCAAGCCTATTCTTGCGGATGCAGTAAAGAACCTTGAGAATACAACCGTTATAAACCATGTAAACATCACTGATTATATAGTTGAAGATGGTGTTATCAAGGGTGCTTACGGATTTGATGTAAATGACAGGACTGCCTATAAGATAAATGCAAAAGCAGTTATCTGTGCGACAGGCGGTGCGGCAGGTCTTTACAGACCGAACAATCCGGGATTTTCAAGACATAAAATGTGGTATCCTCCATTCAATACCGGAGCAGGATACGCTATGGGAATAAAGGCAGGAGCCGAGATGACAACATTTGAGATGCGTTTTATAGCACTCAGATGTAAAGATACGATAGCACCTACGGGAACTATCGCACAGGGAGTTCATGCTAAGCAGTTAAATTCTGACGGTGAGATATATGAAGATAAATATGGTCTTACCACATCACAGCGTCTTTACGGTACGGTAACAGAGAACAAAGAAGGCAGGGGTCCCTGTTACTTAAAGACGAACGAAATATCAGATGAACAGCAGAGTGATCTTTACAAGGCATATCTCAATATGGCACCGAGCCAGACGCTCAAGTGGATAGAGTCGGGCAGAGGACCTAAAAATGAGAATGTCGAGATAGAGGGAACGGAGCCGTATATAGTAGGCGGTCACACGGCGAGCGGCTACTGGATAGACAATGACAGAAAGACGACTGTCACCGGTCTTTATGCGGCAGGTGATGTTGCAGGCGGATGTCCTCAGAAATATGTCACGGGAGCATTGGTCGAGGGTGAGATAGCGGCGCAGTCGGCAGCAGAGTATGTAAAAGAACTTGCAGGCTCGGATACAGATAGTAAGGCAGCAAATGATTCATCAGTAAAAATCATCGATGGCAGTGATGCTTCGACAGATGAGAAGAAAGCCGAGTATGAAAGCTATTTTGCAAATCCAAAAGGATTTATAGATACAGAGCAGCTTGAGGAGACAATGCAGAAGATAATGGATCAGTATGCAGGCGGCATAAGTACAAATTACGAGTACAATGAGAGCAGACTTGAGATTGCAAAGAGAAAGATTGACGATATAGAAAAACTTTCTGACAATCTTCATGCAGACGATATGGACGATCTGCTGAGAATTTATGAATTAAAAGAGAGATTGGTCGTATGTAAAGTCTTAATTGAGCATTTAAAAGCAAGAAAAGAGACAAGATGGCACAGTTTTGCCGAAAATTTGGATTATCCTAATAAGAGCGACGATTATCTCAAATATGTAAACTCAAGATATGAGGATGGCAGGATAAAAATTATTTACAGAGATTTAGTGACGGGAGGTAAGGTTTATGAGCATTCGGATAAATGATGAAAAGTGTGTCGGATGCGGACTTTGTATTGAAGCCTGTCCGGGAAATCTGATTAAAAAAAATGAAAAAGGAAAAGCTTTTATAAAGCATGAAAGAGATTGCTGGGGGTGCACATCATGTATAAAAGAGTGTAAAATAAATGCAATCGACTTTTTCCTGGGAGCTGATGTGGGAGGCGCAGGCAGCGTTTTATCAGTATCCTCTAAGGGAGATATAAATACATGGACGATCACAAAGGCTGACGGAAGTGTAGAGGAGATAGTTATAAACAAAAAAGACGCTAATAAATATTGATAAAAGGAACAGGAGGTTCGTTATGGGAAATTTATCTCATCTTGATGAATTAGAGGCAGAGGCAATCTACATAATAAGAGAAGTGGCGGCAGAGTTTGAAAAGCCGGTAATGCTTTACTCAATCGGTAAAGACAGCTCAGTAATGCTTCATCTTGCAATGAAAGCATTTTATCCGGAGAAACCACCATTTCCATTTCTTCATGTAGATACAACATGGAAGTTTAAGGAAATGATAGAGTTTCGTGACAGAATGGCAAAGAAACTCGGAATCGACCTTTTAGTTTATACAAACGAGGATGGTGTTAAGAAAGGAATCAATCCTTTTGACCACGGTTCAGCTTATACTGACATAATGAAAACACAGGCACTTAAGCAGGCACTTGATAAATATCAGTTTACGGCAGCATTTGGCGGCGGCAGACGAGACGAGGAAAAATCACGTGCGAAAGAGAGAATTTTCTCATTCAGAAATGAAGCTCATGCATGGGATCCTAAGAACCAGCGTCCTGAGATGTGGAAACTTTTCAACAGTAAGATATTCAAGGGAGAGGAAGTAAGAGCATTCCCACTTTCAAACTGGACAGAAAAAGACATCTGGCAGTATATAAAGAGAGAAAACATTGAAATCCCTTCACTTTATTTTGCAAAAGAGCGTCCTGTCATTGAGAGAGACGGAAATATCATCATGGTAGATGATGACAGACTTAAACTCAGACCGGGCGAGAAGATCGAGTACAAGAAAGTTCGTTTCCGTACACTCGGATGCTATCCTCTCACGGGTGGTGTAGAGTCAGATGCAGAGACACTTGACGAGATTATTGAGGAAACACTTAGTGCGGTAGAATCAGAGAGAACAAGCCGTGTTATTGACCATGAGGCAGCAGGCAGCATGGAAAGAAGAAAGAAGGAGGGTTATTTCTAGGATGAAAGGATTATTAAAATTTATTACGTGCGGAAGCGTGGATGATGGAAAATCTACACTTATAGGACATATATTATATGATTCAAAATTACTTTATGCCGACCAGGAAAAATCACTTGAGCTTGATTCAAAGGTTGGAAGCAGAGAAGGAAAGATCGACTACTCACTTCTTCTTGACGGACTTATGGCAGAGAGAGAGCAGGGTATCACGATAGATGTTGCATACCGTTACTTTACAACTGACAACCGCAGCTTTATCGTTGCCGATACACCGGGACATGAAGAATACACAAGAAACATGGCGGTAGGTGCATCATTTGCAGATTTATCGGTTATACTTATAGATGCAAAGCAGGGTGTTTTGGTACAGACAAGAAGACACGCACGCATCTGTGAGCTTATGGGAATCAAATACTTTGTATTTGCCGTAAACAAGATGGACCTTGTAGACTACAGTGAGGACAGATTTAAGGAGATAGAAGCTCAGATCGCTGAACTTGCAAAAGAGCTTGACCTTGCAAATTATGTCATCGTGCCTGTATCAGCAACAGAGGGTGATAACATCACGACAAAATCAGAAAATACACCGTGGTACACAGGTGTTCCGCTTCTTGAGTATCTCGAAAATGTTGATATTGAAGAAAAGACAACAGAAAAAGGTTTCTATATGCCTGTTCAGAGAGTAAGCCGTCCAAACCATACATTCAGAGGTTTCCAGGGACAGGTTGAAGCCGGAACGATAAGCGTAGGTGATGAGATAACAACACTTCCAAGCAATGAGAAAGCTCATGTAAAGAGTCTCCTTGTAGGAGATAAAAAGGCTGAGACTATCGAAAAAGGACAGCCTGTTACAATCCAGCTTGACAGGGAAGTTGATGTATCAAGAGGATGCATACTTGAAAAAGATACAGACATAAAAGTATCATCATCAATCACGGCAACACTCCTCTGGATGGATGATGATATTCTCGAAAACGGTAAAAACTACTTTGTAAAACTCGGAACAAAAATGATTCCGGGTATCGTAACGGAAATCGTACACACTGTAGATGTAAATACAGGTGAGGAAAAGAAAGCCGACAAACTTTCAAAGAACGAGATAGCACTCTGCACAATATCACTTGCAGATAAGATTGTTGTAGATGAGTTTAAAAACCATAAGACACTCGGAGAGCTTATCCTTATCGACCGTGTAACAAACATGACATCAGCTTGTGGTGTTGTTGAAAAGGTAAACGAGGGCGGTGAAGGACTTTTCGCAGGAAGAGTTGACAGAAATGTAAGAGCTGCATTAAACGGTCAGAAAGCGGTGGCAATAGCATTCCCGGTTGAGAGACAGGGTGTGTCAAGAAGTCTCCTTGAAAAGGTAGAAAAAGATCTTTCAATCCAGGGCAAGCATACATACCTTTATGCTCCGGGGTCAGAAGAAAATATATCAGATGTTATCAAGCACCTTCACCATGCAGGAGTTATCACATTGCTTCTTGTAGAGGAGAAATATGCTTCTACAGTAGGAATTGCAAGTGAAGAGTATTACCATGTACTTCCTGAGGATGTCAAGGTTGAAACAGATGAAATCGTTAAATTTATCGATGAACTTTCAGCCTATGATGTGAGAGTATCGGGAAACGGTGAATTTATTTGAAGAGCAGAATAAGCATTGCCCGGCTTTTTGTGTGAACGGTAATGTTAAGAAATAATGTACTCTCGGAATTCTTCATTCAAAAGATTACGGGAGTACATAATAAAATATGGAGGGTTTGTAGATATGAAATTATCCAAGAGAGGCAGATATGCGTTAAGAGCATTAGTATTTCTTTCACTTAACAGTGATAAAGAGAAAATGACATTGAGCAAGATTGCAAAAGAGAATGATATATCTACCAAATACCTTGAGCAGATTTTTTCAAATCTAAAACGCTCCGGTATTGTAAAAAGTGTGGCAGGTATAAACGGAGGTTATCTTCTTGCAAGACCATCCACAGACATAAGCGTGGAGGATGTATTAAATGCAGTGGAGGGCGATTATAAGATAGAGGACGAGGAAATATCCGAAAACTGTATGGTAAAAGGTATATCCAAAGCACTGCAGAGACTTGTCATAGACCGCATAAATGAGGAGACAGGAAAAGTCATTAAAAATGTAACACTCAGAAAACTGGCTGATGAGTATTCAAACACAGACAGAGATGCGGATGAGATGTATTATATCTGATGCGATAAAATGGAATGGAAATATGGAAAATGGATTATTTGTGACATAAATAGTCCATTTTTTTAATTATCTTTATTATTGTATGGTAAAAAAATGAGTGGGAATGTATAAGTAAAAGACATTATTAATTTATAAAATTAAGGAGTTATACATTACGTTGGGGTGATGGTGAGTATCTGATTGTGCGTAGCACGAATACCCTTGAATAAATAAAATGTCTTGACGAACATACATTCATGTGATAATATTGAAATACAAAAACAAACAAGTGTTTGTGAGAGCTGGGAGGAATTATTGCATTTTTATTATACAGTATGTATAATGTAAGAAAGGAGACATTTATGGGGAAAGAAAATGATATACAGTGGCATTTGGGATTTTGTGATGCAATGGAACTGGAGCTTAGGGAGTATGCAGACAAGCTGGAATTTCACAGAGAATATCCGCTCAGTCGAAAGCCATTGCTCATAGACCTGCTTGTAGTGGAAAAGACAGAAAATTTTGAAATATCAAACGATATAGGTAATATTTTTCAGAATCATAATATTATGGAGTATAAATCAGAGAACGATACATTAAACGAAGATACATATTTCAAAGTTATGGCATATGCCTATCTGTATAAGAGCAGTGAAAAGCACATAGGTGACATAGACATAAACAGTGTGACTATTACATTTGTGAGGGAAAGAAAGCCGGAAAAACTTTTGAAATGGTTTTCGGATAACGGTTACAAAGTATATGAAAAAACGAGTGGAATATACTATGTAGAAAAAGACGGCTTTATAAAAACTCAGGTCGTAGTCACGGCAGAAGTAGGAGAAAAAGAACATATATTTTTAAAGACCTTGAAAAGGGGTTTAAAAAGAGGTACGGTAGATAATTTTTTAGATGAAGCATTTGAACTGCATGAGCCGTTTGAAAAGGATTGTATAAATTCGTTATTAGGAATAATGGTATTATCAAATCAGGAATTATTTGACAGTATAAAGAATGGAGGGACAGGAATTATGAATGAAGTATTAAGAGAATTTTTTAAGGAAGAAATACAGGCGGGTGAAGAACAGGCAAGAAATGAAG
>JBNMLR010000108.1:0-6590 GCA_050874945.1 Butyribacter sp.
GAATATGTTGATTACACGGATAAAAGAAAAAATAAAGAGAATGATATTGCGTGGTTTAATCTGATATTAAATGAGTTAAATGCAGAAGCGGAGGAAAGAAAAAGACTTCTCGACGAGGAGATAAGGAAAAAACAGATACAGGTTTCAGATATAAAATACGAGGAAATCTCATATAATATTCATTCATTGGAGGCTGAAAAGGACAGGCTCAGTCATGAGTACGAACAACTGATGCTTGAAAAGGGGCAGGTTGTAAAAGAAAAAGACAGGCTTGAAAATAAGAGGGCGAAGTTTCTCTGTGCGAAAGAAAACGAGGAAAAAAATGCGGCACTTGCAGAGTGCAGAAAGATTGAGAGCCGTCTTGAAGCCTCAAAAAAGAGTGAGGAGCAGAAAGAACCTGAAAGACAGGAACTTGGAAGAATACTTTTTAAACATTACAGCAAGGCAGTTTCGGATTGTGAGGCTGAAATCGTCAATGTAAAAGAGGCAATAAAAAAACAGGAAGTTCAGGAGAAAGAATACAACAAAAGTAAGTCCGACTGTTTTAAACAAAAGGATGCCAATTCACTTCAAATAGGAAAATGTGAGGCGAAAATTACAAATTATAATGTGATAGAAGAACAGTTTAATAGAAAATACGAAGAAAAACTTTGCAGAAATATTTTGGGAGTGTATGAAACCGGTGTATTAGAACTTAGGGATGATGAGTATAAAAAAGAAATATCGAAGATACAAAAAGATATAGTTTCTCTTAAACAGGAAAAGGCAAAAAATGATGATGATTATGTAAGATATGGCAGAAAGCAGGATGATCTCAGAAATGAGATTGTGGAAAAAAAGAGTAATCTGTCAGCAGAGAGAGAAAGATGTCTTGATTTTGAGGAGCAGTTAAGAGTAAGACAGGATATTATGAAACATTTTCTTGTCAGTGAAAATGATCTGTATGATAAAGAAGTGATACTTAAGAGTGCAGACAGGAAACTTAAGGAGATAAGTGCCGCAAAAAGGCTGTTAGAGCGTGAGAGTGAGCAGACAAACACGGAGATAAAGCTTCTTGAAAACGGAAGACTGTTAGAGGTTTCAAAAGAATTTGATGAATATCTGTCATCTTTGGAGATTGATTATATATATGGTATGGAGTGGCTTTCAAATAACGGAAGAAGCTTTGAAGAAAATAAAAGGATAGTTGCCAACAATCCTTTTATCCCTTATGCGATAATAATCTCCGGTGAGGATTTGAAAAAGCTGTCGGCGGATAAAAACAAGGTGTTTACTTCAAATCCGGTGCCTGTTGTAAAGAGAGAGGAACTTGAGGATGGATTTATAACTGATGAAACAGGTGTTGTAGAACTTGAAAAGGTAAGCTTCTATCTGAAATTTCAGGATGAACTTCTCGATGATGGCAAGCGTTATGAGATTATAGAGCAGAAAAAGGAAAAAAACAGGAAAATACAGGAAAACATCGAGAGAAGAGACGAAGAATACAAGGAGTATTTTTCTAAACAGGAGTGCATAAGAAATCAGACAATAGAGAGTGACAGTATAGAAAATTGCAAAGAACTTATCGGCAGACTTGAGAGTGAGACTGTTAAGATGCAGACTGAACTTGAAAATTTAGAAAGCCTGAGAAGAAAGATTGTCTTGGCAAATGAGCAGATAAATCAGGATGTGACGGCATTAAATGAGAAAATAAACCTTGCACGGATAAGATTGCAGGATTTCAAGATGCTCAGAGAAAGTTACAACGATTACTGTGATGCAAAAGAGAAGAAAATACAGCTTGATAAGAAAAATGAAGACATTGACAACAAGTTAAACATCATTACCGAAAAACTGAATAATCTTATCGAGGACATAAAAGCAGATGAAAAGACTGAGATGAAAAAGAGACAGGAACTTCTCGGACTTCAGGAGAGATATGATTATTTTGAGAGTTTTAAGGAAAAGTCAGAAGATGCTGACAGTTCGTCATATACTCTGCTTGACGAGGAGGAGAGGATTTCAAAGGAAGCCGCCTATAATGCTCTTTTAAATGACTATTCAAATGAAGTGAAACTTCTTACGGAGCAGTACAACAGTGCCAACAGGAGATTTCTTGAAAGTAAGCAGGAATTAACCGAACTTCTTATAAGATATAAGCTTCAAAAAGCAGATGTTGAAAAGATAAAGTATGATAAGGATGACAAGGCGGAACTTGATGAACGAATAGCTGCTAATAATATTGAAGTCCAGTTGTACGATGAAAAACTTAACAAAGCCAATACGCAGATAACAAAAAAGGAGTCAGATATAGAGCACGCCTATAAAGATATGTATAGGATTGCTGAAAAGAGAGAGCCGGTGAGCAAGGATAAAATATCCGACACAAACTTTAAGGACAGGATAGTTATCATCCAAAATGAGATAAGAGATGCAAAACTTGACCTTGAAGGAGTTACAAGCCTTTGCAGGGGATATGAGACAAATATTTCCGCACTTGCCGAATACAGTGAGTTAAAGGCAGAGGAAACAGAGGAGCACATAAAGAAAGAGGATGTTTTTGGAAAATCAGTAAAAGAAATTGACAAATTTAGGGGCATAATGATAAGAGATTACAGGGAACTTCTTGAAAATGAGAGAAAGCAGAGTAATGTTATCACAAGACTTTTAAATGATATGGCAAGAAAAGCTGTCTACAAGGATGATTTTTTCCAAAAACCTATCGGAGTGTTATTGTCACTTACTGATAATGCGGATAATTTTATGAGACAGCTCGATATACTGGTCACATCTTATGAGAGCATGATAGAAAAGCTTGAGGTCGATGTTGCCATTGTTGAAAAGGAGCGTGTAAGGATAGTAGAACTTCTCGAAGAATATATAAGGGACATTCATGAGGAATTAGGCAGAATAGACGGAAATTCAACGATAAAAGTGCATGGACAGAGCACGAAAATGCTAAAGATAACACTGCCTGAGTGGTATGATAACGAGGAGATATATCATCTTAAGGTGCAGGATATTTTAGAGGAGGTTACGGCAAAGACAATTAAGGCATTGGAGGAAAACAAAAATCCTGACGATACGATAGGACTTTATATCAATACGAAGTATCTTTACGATACGGTGGCAGGTACGGGCAATGTACGCATAAGACTTTATAAGATAGAAGAACAGAAAGGAAGAGAAATTTCATGGTCTGATGTTGCTAAAAATTCAGGCGGTGAGGGATTTTTGTCGGCATTTATCGTGCTGTCAAGTCTGCTCTACTATATGAGGAAAGATGTGTCAGATGTATTTACAAATTATAATGAGGGAAAGGTGCTTGTCATGGACAATCCTTTTGCACAGACAAATGCTTCGCACCTCCTAAAACCACTTATGGACATGGCAAAAAAGACAAATACACAGCTTATCTGTCTTTCTGGTATTGGCGGAGATTCGATATATGACAGATTTGACAATATTTATGTGTTAAATCTTGTGGCGGCGAGCTTAAGAAGCGGAATGCAATATCTTAAAGGAGAGCACACAAGAGGAGACGAACAGGAAACGATGATAGCAACACAGATACAGGTTACACAGCAAGAGCTTATGTTCTAAGCTGTGCACGATTGTATTTAAAGGTATTATACGAGAGGATGATGTTGTGAGAAAACGATTTTTAGCAATATTACTTGTAATGGCAGTATCGATGACAGCCTGCAGTCCTGAACAGATGATGAACGCAGGCGGAAATTCTGAAAAGAGAACGGATGCGGCAAAGAAAAAAGTCGGGATTTCAATGCCGACAAAGTCACTTGAAAAGTGGAACAGGGAGGGTTCATATCTTAAGAAACAGTTTGAGAAGAAAGGGTATGAAGTAGAGATAACATATTCTGACAATGATATGAACCGTCAGGCGGATGATATACGCAGGATGATTGCAAGAAATGCCGACATACTTGTAATTGCGGCAGTTGATGGGGAGTCATTATCAAATGTTCTTGTGTCGGCAAAACGCAGGAAAATCCCTGTTATTTGTTATGACAGACTTATCATGAACACGGATGCCGTTTCCTATTATGTTTCTTTTGATAACTACAAGGTAGGTCAGTTACAGGGGCAGTATGTGATCGACAAACTTAAACTTGACGGCACAAAGAAAAAATACAACATGGAAATAACAGCGGGGGACCCTGCTGACAATAATTCCGGATATTTTTACAATGGTGCGATGGACACATTGAAAAAGTATATTGACAACGGAACGATAAATATCGTTTCAAAACAGAAAAAATTTAAAGAGGTTTCAACCACGCAGTGGAGTACGGATGTTGCACTCAGGCGTATGCAGAATATTCTTTCCGATTATTATGAGGATGGAAAAAGGCGGCTTGATATAGCACTGTGTTCAAATGATTCGACGGCACTTGGTGTCACACAGGCGATAGATTCTGATTATACCGGTGAAAACATTCCGCTTATAACGGGACAGGACGGTGACATTGCAAACATCAAAAATATTCTTGACGGAAAACAGTCAATGACGGTCTACAAGGCTGCTGCGGAGGAAACGGAAGTGACAATCAAACTGGTAAAAGCAGTTCTTGACGGAAAAAAAGCAGGTGCATCACTCACGAAAAAACTGGATTGTGAGTGCGCATATGATACGGAGTCATATGATAACGGCAGGGGAAAGATAGATTCATATCTTCTTACTCCCGAAGTGATAACAAAAGATAATTACAAAGAGAAACTTGTTGACACGGGTTACTACAAAGAAAGCGGGGACGGTTATCTTGTTGAGAATGAGTAGGTTTTGGTTAGAATACAGATGCCATACTAAAGAAATCGGGAGTGACGGCGATAATATATATAAGAAACAGTAATATTTTGGTTATTGTAAAAAGACAAAAAAGGTAATATAATTATGAAGTATTATAAATTAAAATTCAGACTGGGTATAACTCACAGTGCAGACAACAATGATGAAAATAAGCATAATCATATATTGGAGGGGCAGATTTTGGCGAAACCTGCCGATAATGATTTTGTAGAGTTCTCTGATATGGAAAAAATGGTTAATGAAACATTTGATATATATCAGGGTAAGTATTTAAATTCCCTTGAAGAATTTAACGGGGATGCTAATATCGAGAACATAGGGGAGGTTTTTTTTAAGAAGCTGTCAGGGGTATTTGAGAAAAACGGATGGGAGCTTACAAGATTTGAGGTCGGAGAAAATCCATTGAGGGTTTATGCGATTTCTCTGGGCGAGATAAGATTATAGGTGTGATTGAAAAAGTTTTTGACATTGTTGATTTTGGATTTCAGGAATGGATAAAGACGGGGACATTCCTGAGTAAAGGATAGGAGACTTCTTTATGAAAAAACTAATGAAAATGGGAATTTCAGGTTGTATGGCAGTTATTACGGCTGCATCGTTGTTCACAGTGCCGGGGGTAAGAGCAGAGGCGGCAAGAACGATAACCATAGACGGAGATCCATCGGAGTGGGATGGCATTCCGGTAAATAAGTCGACGGATTCAAAGATTGCTAAATGGTCTGTATGTAAAGATGATGACTATGTATATTTCTATGTGCAGCAAAATGGCGGAAATGTTTACGGTCAGCCGATAACTGATACAAATTTTGTCATCAAGTATGAGGATGGCAGCAGTGACGGCATAAGATTTACATACAATATGGGTGGGATAACTAACGGAGTCAACAACCCCATAGACGGTGTTACGGATAAAGATAAAGCGTCAGAGCCGAGTGATGAGAAGGACAAGTATGAGACAGAGTTTAGGATACCTGCAAAGTTTTTCGGTGATAAGAGTTATGTCCTTGAATATTGCGGCTCCAAGGTTGACAGCAAAGATATAACAGATCTTAGTACAATGGAGGAAACAGTTAAAAAGGACGAATACAGCGGTATCACGATAGACGGCAATTTTAAAGACTGGAATGCTGTCGAAAAGAAAGATGTGACAGGCAACAGTGAGAAAAACAATTATATATCAAAAGCTGCAGTAGTTTTTGACGGAGACAGGATTTATATTTATCTCAAAGAGACTTCTGACGGTGCGGCACTGGCATCAGGAAGTTATTCAAGAGGAGCATATGAGCTTATAACTGACACTGGCAGAAGAACTACACTTAAACTTGTGAAAGAAAACGGTGAATACAAAGTAAATGTAAATGAATATACGGAACATCAGATGAAAAACGAGAGCATCGAGGTTGAACATTCAAATCTACAGTATGAGATTTCGGTGCCTGTAAGTGCATTAAAGCAGTATAATAAAAGCTTTTCATTTGGTTATTATCTTGCTGATGAACCGCTTATATCAGACATAGTAAATAAAAAGAGTGATTCGTCATACGGTTCTTTAGACAAAGATTTTGACGGAATAAAATATGACGGTTCTTATAGTGACTGGGACAATTATGCTCATTCAACGATAGAGTATTCAACACAGGGTGGACAGACTGAAGATGCTGAAGCTGCATTATATGCGTCAGACGGTTATCTGTACGGTCATGTAAAATCATTTTTACATAAAAATTCAGATGGAAGAAATGAATTTCTGCCATTTACGATAAGGGCAAACAAAAATGAAAAA
>JBNMLR010000109.1:0-6578 GCA_050874945.1 Butyribacter sp.
GAGCTTGTTCATTGTATTGTTAAGTACCTTTTTATGGTAGAATAGCCTTTCATTTCTGAAATGAAATAAACAAAAGCTGCAAAGCAGCGACTGACAGCTCGCTGGCAGGTTTATGAATGTAAGAAATGAAAGGCTGAACTGTTACATTGTAATAATTATGACTCAATATATAGCAGAACCATTGCATGGCATCTGCACACAATATTTGCAATTACACAGACATTATATATAGAAGAAACTCATCTGCTAAATGAATAAAATTTTACTCAGAATGTTACAATATTGTAAAAGATTAACTCCAAAATATGAAAAAACCACCAAAAACATACATATAATTCTTAACCTAATAGTAATTTTTCCTTAATTTGTGTTGACAAATACATATTAAGTTGTTACAATAAAAATCGTGATGTAATATTTTTGTAACAAACTTAAATAATTCATTACATATTCTTTTAAAAAAACACACAAATTATTATAATATCAAAAAAATTATGGAGGATAATATGTTTAAGGAAGGCTTGACAAAAAAGGCATTATCACTTGGAACAGCACTTACATTGTCTGTTGCCTGTGTACTTACTTCGTTTAGTACATCACCTGCTGAAACAAAAGCAGCAACAATTCCCGGTATGTCTTTTTTAAGCGACGAGATTAATAATGGCGATAATACTACTGATGTAGACGACAATAACAATAATGATGACAATACTACTGATGTAGTAACAGGTTCAGCTATAAAGGTTACAACAAACTTCAGCAAACTCGGTATTGTTACTAAAAAGACAGGATTTGTTAATGTAAACAAAGGTGCCGGCACAAAGACACAGGTTGTCGGAAGACTTTATAAAGGTTACAAAGTCAATATCATCGGTTCTACAAACAAAAGCTGGCTCAAGGTTAAATCCGGACGAGTTTCAGGTTATGTATGTAAAAAATATTTTGCAGTAGGAGCAAAGGCGGCCAAGGTTGCAAACAAATATGGTACTGCATATGTAAAAGTCAATAAATCAGCTAAGAAAGTTTCCTTAAAGAAATCAAAAAATTCTTCAGCAAAAACTCTCACAAGCCTTAAAGCAGGTAAGAGTTATAGATTAATTAAAACTTACAGTAACGGATGGGTAAAAGTTAAGTCAGGTAAAAAGACAGGTTTTACAGACAGTCTTTCATCTATGACAGCTTATTATAAATTTAGCAACGCTCTCACTCTTAACGGTGTTAGAGCAAGAAGATATGGTTCACTTAAAGGCTATCAGGCTTCTGTTTATGCACAGAGATTTGTCGGTAACCGTTATGTATGGGGTGGAACAAGCCTTACACATGGAACTGACTGTTCAGGATTTACAATGAGCGTTTACAGAAAGTTCGGTTACAGAATACCTAGAACTTCACGTGCACAGTCAACATACGGAAAGAAAGTAAGCTTTTCAAATCTCAGACCCGGAGATCTTCTTTTCTACACACACGGCACAGGCAGAGTAAATCATGTTGCTATGTATATTGGAAACGGTCGCATCGTTCATGCAAGCAATCCAAAGACTGGTATCAAGATTTCAAAATACAATTACTCAAGACCTAAATGTGCAAGAAGAATTGTTTATAAGAGATAATATTTGTTACAATATTTTTCTTTTCATAAATCTTTTTCCAAAAAAAGCACCGCTTATGCGGTGTTTTTTATTTTACCCATTTTTATTCGTGTTCTTCATATTCTTTAGTATTTTAGCACCGCATGAACGTTACTTTTTATTTTTCCCATCTTAATTCGTGTTCTTCACATTCTTTCAGTGTTTTAGCACCGCATGAACGGTGCTTTTTATTTTTCCCATTTTCATTCCCATATCTTCAATCCTTTTCTTTTTACTTTTTATTATATTTTTCTCTTGACAAATCATAATCCCGCAATTATAATCATATATATCCTATCAGTTTAGTATGAATAGTATGATTTAGACGGATTAATATGAAATTTTCTAATTTTCATACCTAAGATTTGCGTCTGAATACACTTGATGCAGACTTTCGGAATAAATTAATGTGTAGAAATGAGGGCTTATCATGAAAGAGATATTATGTTTTGGAGATTCAAATACTTATGGACTTATACCGGGTACAACATCGAGATTTGACCGCAACACACGCTGGACGGGTATTCTTGAGTCTGCACTTTTCCCTAACGGATATAAGATAGTTGAAGAAGGACTCTGCGGCCGCACTACCATCTTTGAAGATGAGCTTCGTGACAACAGACGCGGTATAGATATGCTCCCGGCACTCCTTGAATCACACTCACCCATAGATTATGTAATACTTATGCTTGGCACAAATGACTGCAAGACATATTACAATGCATCTGCCGGTCTTATCGGCAAAGGTATTGAAAAGCTTATATCACAGATTAAAAAGTATGACCCGTCACTCGATATTCTCCTCATGTCACCTATCGTTCTCGGTGACGATGTCTGGAAGCCCGAGTTTGACCCTGAGTTTAACAAAAATTCCGTAAAAACATCACACAAACTTAAAGATGTATATAAGAAGATAGCTGACAAATACGGCTGCCATTTTCTAGCCGCATCTGATGTATCTTCCTTTAGCACCGATGATATGGAGCATATGGACGCATCAGGTCACAGACACCTTGCTAATGCAATCCTTAATCTCGGTCTTTTCGCTTAAAAAAACTGACAGTTCCTTTTTATTGATAAAATTTTACATATGCCAAAACAGGCTTTCCGCTATTTTTAATAATAACGAAAAGCCTGTTTTCTTATCTTATTATAGTATTGTCGGTATCACCATTTGCTTTTGACCTTACACGGTCTATTGATTTGCTGAAGCCGTAGGACTTTCTGTCGCTGATGCTCCCGTTTCGTTGTTACTGTTGCCTGCATTTGCCGCTGAAGTCTGCGAATAATTGAAATCGTATTGATTTTTCTTTTCAACATCATACTTATAACTTCCCTTTACAACAATATTATCCTTTGCATTGGCGGCAAACCCGATTTTTAACACATCGTTTTCTTTTTCCTGCAAAGTATATACAACTAAATCGTCCTTATTAAACGCAATGTCATTCTGATTTCCATTGTAACGGTCAAATACACTGCTTAAAGCACTGTTTCCGTCCTCCTGCTTATAATATATCTCTTTCAGCTTTGTATCAAATACAACAAAGGTCTGTGACTTTATGCCATTGTATGTAAGCACGGCATATCTGTTTTCCTCATTATCCGTTGTCTGCACCCACTGCAGGTCACAATAATATCCTTTAATATTGCTTATCTTCTTTGATGAACCGTTTGGAGACATAACAATATTTTTTATTTCCTCTGAACCTGTTGAGTCTTTTTGAGTTACAACCCTTATGCTTTCCTTATCATTATCATCCTTTAAGGAGTGTACGCTCTTTTCTCCGCTTTCATCGGTTTTGTCGCTGTCATTCTTATATTTCTTGAGCTGTTTCTTTGTAAGCTCTTTTCTGACAAACATTTCCTTACTGCCGTTCCATACATAATAAAACTTGTTTTTTAAAACCTTTACCTTTATAACTCCGTTAGTTCCCTTAGGTATCTTAAATTCACAGGAATTTACATCCGCACCCGTATTATCTGCCGTATAAACCGGCTCAGACACACATTGCAATTTGTCAGCCTCGATATTCCAGATATAATACTTCTGAATACTTTTCATCTTATTTTTCTCTTTCTTCTTCGGCTCTCTGCCAAACAACGCATTAAGATTTTCGTCGGTAACTTCTTCCTCCTGCCCTATCGCCACCTCATTTACCTTGTCATTGTTATAATCTGATATATGTAATGCCACATTCTTTTCAAAGTGCAGCTTATCATCCTTATTTTCATTAAACTGTCCGTTTAAATTCTCATCGGCAAGTTTATTTCCATCGGTGTCCTCCAAAACGAGTTTAAACTTACCATCATATCCCGAACTTTCTTCCTGTCCGTCAGTCATTACTATCTTTATGACTTTTGACAATCCGTCTGCACTCTTAACATTAGTCTGTGCCACGACAACCTGCTTTGTCTCGTCAAATAACGGTTCTTCTGTCGGCGAAATGCTTTTGTCCGCCGTTGTGTCTAAGCTGCCCTCCCACAACATATAGAGAGGTCTTAACATAAACCACCAGACAAAAAATACAAGGGCGATAAGCACCACTATCTGTCTGTCTTTTTTCTTTATCTTATCCTGATAAAGCATTTTTGACGCACGGTCATCAATACGGTTTTCCTGAAATGTCACAAGGGACGGTCTGATAACCTTTTTTCCCTTTTCCATATTTAATATTTCCTGTGCATACTTCGCACGGTCATCATGCCCAAAATAACTGAGCGTATCCTCGTCCGCCGCTGTCTCAATATCCCTCAATATAAAATAGTACGCAAGCCACATAAACGGATTGAACCATTGAACTGACATTATAACAAATGCAACTGCCCTTAATACACCGTCATGCCTTTCCTCATGAATTTCCATATGCCTTAAAACATATTTTGCCTCGGAAACATTCATCTTGCCCGGAAGATATTTCTTTAATCTGAAAATACCTGTCATTATCGGAATATTAAGTTTTTCATGCTGATATATGTTTCCATCAAGCCGTTCAGCCTTTTTAAGCCATTTTCTTATCCTCTCCTGCTTTACTAATGTATATATCCATATGAACAAAACGCCTGCTGCCCACACGACAGCACAAAATCTAAAGTTTGTATTTACCGTAAACTGCCGCATAAAAACACTCTGCCAGCCTGTCAGCACTCCGCTCTGCTCGTCAAACGAAAGCCCTGCCGACTCAAGAAACATATGAAACTTTCTGTTCATTCCGGGTGATAATGAATATATACTTGACAATGACACCGGACATATGCTCCTTATCAAAAACAGCCACCACAGGCACATAAAATACTTTTTAGGCACTTTTATCATTACAAATCTTATGAACAAAACTGCCATAAATGCAAATGCCGACACGACCGCCATTGAAAAAGAAGTATAAAATAAACCATACAACAGTTTCAATGTCACTTTCCTCCTAAATGTTCGTCTAAATATTTCCACATAACATCATAATACCATTTTATTGTATTATAATTGGAACCGTATATCTCATGCTTTGAATTTGGTATCTGTATCAGGATAACATTTTTATTTTTCTCTGCAAACCTGTTCTGTCCTCTGTTATCCACTAAATCATCATCTGATGCCTGAAAAAGCAATACCGGTATCTTTACTTTTCCTACTTCTCTTTGAAGTTTTCCGGTCGCTTTCATGGCACTGACACTCCAGCCGTAAGTCGCACCGTTCATATGGTATCTGTCATTTTTTTCACGCTTTCTAAATATATACTCGTACCTCTCACCCGATGTGCAGCAGCCGAATTTTTCATCTCTTTTGCCGTCAAACGCTATCTGACCCGGTACATATTTTGTCTTTACAGGGAAAATTGCCGCATAAATCCTCAAAAGATTTGCCAAAAATGCAGGCATACCATTGTATTTCATTTTTAGCATAGGCGAAGTAAGCACCGCACAGTCAAACAGTTCAGGATACTGCTCAAGCACGAGTGCACCTATCGCACCGCCCATTGAATGAGCATACAGAACCAGTTTTTTATCCGCATTTTCCTTTTTTACAATATCTCTCACAAATCCGTAAAAATCATTTACATATTTGTCAAATCCATCAACATATACCTTTGACAGTTCCTCCGTCTCCCTATCCGAATTTCCATGTCCCCTGTGCTCCGGAATATACACCGAATAACCCTGACACAAAAAGTAATATATGACTTCCTCAAACTTTTCCGCAAACTCACAAAATCCATGACAGATTACAACTACTGCTTTCTCATTCTCATTTTTAAATTTATCATAATATATCTTTATTCCATCCGAAGCAGTATAATAACTGCTCGTCTTTGCAGCCTCCAGCTTGGGAACTGCCACTTTCTCCATCTTCTCAAAAAACTCACTATCCTTAAAATACTCCATACTTCACGCACCTCCTTCACAGGCAGATATTCGCAATCCGCTCTGCTGCCTGACAATTTTAAAATACCGTCATGTCTCACACCGTTACTGTTTATCTCTATAGTATAAAAAGCAATCTCACTGCTTTCCTGTTATCTCTATTTTACCATACTTAGCAACATTCACGCAAAAAATATTATATAAATTAAAGCGTATGTTCATAATGCTCACGGCTGCTTACCTGATACTTTAAGACTATATTTTTATACTTAATTTCATTTTATTTCTTATTTTCACTATCTTTATTTTTCCTCAAAATCGCAAAAAGTTACTGTAAAAATTCAGCAAATTACTACCATATTTATCCTTAAAATTGTATTTAAAATCACTGTAAAATGTTGTAAAATAAGTACATATGTATCACAGTTTTATATATGTAAGTGGAAAAATTCTACCCACAGCTTATGACTGAGATACAAAAAAAGAGATTATGGACGATGAAGGGAGAATTATTATGAAACTTAAAAACCTAAGCATAAAATTTAAAATTATGCTTCCAGTGGCTGTGATAGTGGCACTTCTTGTTATATC
>JBNMLR010000110.1:0-6548 GCA_050874945.1 Butyribacter sp.
ATTTTATAACTGTGTAGTTACAAAAATATCATAGATTGCTTTGATCGCCGCATCAAAATCATTGTCGCTTACGCCAATGATGATATTAAGCTCTGAAGAACCCTGGTCTATCATCTTTACATTGACATTTGCATGAGCAAGTGCTGAGAATATACGACCAGCCGTACCTCTTGTGGATTTCATTCCACGGCCAACGACTGCGATAAGTGCAAGGTCAGCTTCTATCTCAATGCTGTCAGGATGTGCATTGCGGTTGATCGCTGAGATAACAGCCTGCTCCTTTGCAGCAAATTCAGGCTCATGAACAAATACAGTCATCGTGTCAATACCTGATGGCATATGTTCAAAGTTGATGCCGTTTTCCTCAAAGGCACTGAGAACTTTTCTTCCGAATCCAACCTCTGCATTCATCATGTCTTTATCTATGTTTACTGAAACAAAACCTTTCTTTCCGGCGATACCAGTAATAGTATATGCCGGATGATGGCACGTACTCTCAACTATCCATGTACCCTCATCGTCAGGAGCATTTGTGTTTCTTATATTTATAGGGATACCTGCTTTTCTGACAGGGAATACTGAATCCTCGTGAAGTACGCTTGCTCCCATGTATGAAAGCTCTCTGAGCTCTCTGTATGTTATAACCTTGATAGGCTTTGGATTGTCAATAATTCTTGGATCTGCGATAAGGAAACCTGAAACATCAGTCCAGTTCTCATATGCTGTCGCATGAACAGCTTTCGATACAAGTGAACCTGTAATGTCTGAACCACCTCTTGAGAAAGTTTTTACGACACCGTTTAATGTAGCACCATAAAATCCCGGTACAACGGCATTCTCAAGTTTTGAAAGACGCTCACCTAAAAGTTTATCAGTTGTATCTGCATCAAATGAGCCATCTTCATTAAATATGATAACTTCTGCCGAATCCACAAAGTCATATCCAAGATAATTTGCCATGATGATTCCGTTTAAATATTCTCCTCTTGATGCAGCATACTGTGAACCTGCTTTTTTCTTAAAGTTTTCCTCGATAGTCTTAAACTCGTCATCAAGTGAGAGCGTTAAGTGAAGTCCGTTTATGATAGACTCATATCTTTCCTTAATCTTCTTAAGTTCCTTAGAGAAATCTTTCTCTGCTTCTGCAAGATCATAGCACGCATAAAGCATATCTGTGACTTTTGTGTCTTTTGAATTTCTCTTGCCCGGTGCACTCGGCACTACAAATTTTCTTTCAGGATCAGCTTTGATAATGTTTCCAACTTTTGCAAACTGAGTTGCGCTTGCCAAAGAACTTCCACCAAATTTTACTACCTTAATCATTTTTGTCTCCTCACATATTCTTTATTCTAAGTTTATGATGATGGTAAATGATAGTGCACCTTTCACCTGCTTATCATCAAAATCACCCTGATACAGGTAATTCCATCAATGCTTTATAATTTATCACAAAATCTGCGGTTTGAAAAGGGGGAGCGAAAGGAAAATGTTGAAATTTTCTTTTCTTCCACAATTTTAAATTTCCATATATAAAACAGCATTATTTTCCGGTAAATGTGTACTCAATCTCTTTCTTCAAACGGCACTATACCAGTCACAGTAGGTCTTGCCGTTCCAAACACCCCAAAACTGTTTAATCTTTCACCAGAAATTATACACTGTCCTTTTTTCAGATTTTTCAAAGCTGATACCCACTTATTAGGCTCTGACGGTTCTAAGCGTTTTGACATTTTCTGTATTTCATCATCTATCGGTTTAAAGTAAATTTTAAATGGAGCATTTAAAAGTCTTGTCACTTCCTCTTCATCCAATACTTTAAGCGACTGCGTTGCATACCATGCCGACCAGCCAAATTTCCTTCCCTCCAGCAAAATCTTATTACTTGGAGAATTATCCTTATGCGACAAATTTTGTGCCTCATCAAGCACCACAACAAAAGGTTTATCTTTATTTCCGTACTTCTTTGTATAATAAAAGGCATCCCATAACATAAGTTCCGTAATAATAATCTGCAACTGTGTATCAATCTCAGTAAGCTGAAAAACTGTCATTGCAGCTTCATCCGGATAAAAAACTTCCGACCAATCAAATTCCTGATTTTCACCAAACAAATCGCTCCTCAAAAAAGGAGTCATTTTAGATAATACTGATTGAGCTGACTTAAATTCAGACTGAATGTTTCTCAGTTCTTTTTCAAAATAAAACATATTCATTCTTTCGCCATATTTCTCAATTCCCTGTCTTGTTGCCTCAAAAATTGCTGCGAACTGCTGGTCTCCAAATCCATATACATGAGTGATTATGTTTGCAAAACGGTTTGCAACATCACTTGACGTTTCTGTCATTTTCTCCCCGGCAATTTCTATTTCCTGTCTTCTAAATGGATTTATGGGTACTTTATCTCTCTTTACAATATGCTGAGTTATTTTTCCACCCATCTTATTTTTAAACTCATCCTCAAGCTGATCTTGTCTAAATCCCTCTGTATAATCAAAAATCACAGATGAAATATTACTCTTTGATAATTCATACAACATAGTCTGAATACAATAAGTTTTTCCCTGTCCCGACATTCCCGTAATAAGAATATGTCTGTTTGCAAGATTTTTATTTCCAAACTCCCAATATATCTTTTCTCCAGCTTTATTCTTTCCCATATAGACACGAATGTCTTCCAAAGAATATGTATTTATCTCGCTTTTAGGTTCATAATTGTTTTCATTCTGTTCTTGTGTTGCAGCAACTTTACTTATAATCTCCTCTTCAACCTCCTCTGTTTTTTGTTCTTTATTTTCCTGCTCTTTCTCATCCGGCTTTTCTTCTGTTTCCCGCTTAACATCATCATCAATAATATTTACTTCCATATTCCCAACAATCTGCTCATTACTTCCTCTGTAAATTTCTTCAAGTTCCTTTTCAATTTCTTTTTCATATTTTTTTGAGTTTTCATCAGCAATCTCATTGTCAAAAACAATATCCTCCGTAACATCAACAAACTCTACTTCTGAGAAATCATCACCAAGAAGCATTTTCTGTATTTCACATTGTGATACATCTACACATTCCACTCCATTTCCAAGTGTAATATTTTCACTCTGTTTTTCTTCCATGTCTATCCAAAATCCAAGTATTTTTCCAGACCATTTAATCTCAAAATTTCCATCAAGTATCTTTCTCAACCCTGAAGAAATTTTCTGGAACTCAGATGTATTATTATCGAATGTTATTTTTGCAAAAGCCAATGCCCTATATAATTGTGCATACCAGTATCTCCTCATTACCGAATCAGAATCCGGTCTGAATAAATACGATAATCTTTCAATTCCTCTTTCTACCTGTTTTACAGCTTTTTCTTTATGTACTGTACTATTTGAAAATTTTGATAATTTACATTCTATCACATTAGCATTTATCATAAGTTTTCCATGCTCATTCTGTTCTGCTTCAAGAACAAGAAAATCCGGTCTCGTTTTTTGTCCACCCTTTAATTCCTCTGTTTTTCCATTAAACCAGTGCTCATAGGAATCAAGATTTATTATAATCTTTAACGCCTTATCGTCACTATTTTTTCTCTCAATGAATGATGTCAGTACATATGCCATAAATTCATTTATCTTATAATCATTCATATTTATAGCTGACAACAGACTGATTCCATCAAGGCTGCCTGCTTCTTCTATACAATGTTTTGCTGCTATCTTTATCTTTTCTTCATCCCATTGAAAAATTTTGTAAAGTCTTTTTTCCAGCTTTTTTTGTATAACATCCAAAATACTTTTTCTTGCAGTTACCGTAAGATTATATTGACCATATTCACCTTTTCCCGTGCTGAATCCTATTATAGAGTATGTTCCCTTATGCTCTATATCTTCATCACACTTTAGTAAAACACCATCTATTCCACTGTCAATGCAAACAACCCAATATGCCTTATCATGAGACTTATATACCAATTCCCTGCCTTCCCGGTCTATTGACAGCTCTCTTACAGCAATATAATTATCCGATGTATCTGCATCTAAATCTTTTACTTTTCTTACAATCTGAGTATGTATAAATGCTGCTTTAAATGATGGCTGTGATAATTCTATTATTCGTTTTGTCTTAATAGATGTGCTTGATACCGGAGACGGTTTATACACTATCGGAAATTTACAACTGCATACATCATCCTTAAAATCATCTTTTGCTTTCAAGAATTTTAAATTATCGGCTTTAAGGAGTTTCATCAAAAAAATAATGTCATTATTATTTGTCAGCAAATCATCAATATCCTCATTTTTTGTCCACTCGTTAATGTATGCTCTTATTTTTATATTTTCATCTCTTGCAAAAAACTCATCTATCCAATAAGCAAGATAATTTTTACCACCTTTATTATTCGGCTTGACAAGTATCTTTAATGAAACATCTATAATATCATCAGGATACTTTTTTCTTATCTCCTGTGTAAACCTATACAGAGCAGCAATTATCGGCTGTAACTGTTCCGGATCAATAAAAACAAGACTTAAATTTTTAAATGAATATGTAAAAGCTTTTTGATAATCTTTTAAAATCCCATATAACATTTTTGCATCATCACTCATATTCATTATTTCGCGTGTATCAAAGTCATCATCAAATACGGCATCTTTTTTTATCAGATCTCTAAGCCTTATATGATACTTCAAATCGCCCCTGCCGAAAATAGAAAACATTCCAAATGATTTCACATTTCCAATATATTGTTTCTCATTATCCGGAAACATATCTAACGAACTTCTTATCCGGCTCATTTCAAATAAGTTTTCTATAAATTGTTCAATTTTAATGTCTTTGGAGTTTTTAATATCCTCATTATTTTTCTTCCACCATTCCTCACAGCCGTCAAGGAAAAATTTATTTTTCTCTACTATTTTTTCAAGTGTTGCAGGATGCCATGGCGGTACTATAAGACAATCTGCCTGTTCATCATTTGTATAAACTTCTTTTTTCTCAACAATACAAAAAGAATAAATATACGCTGTTAAAATCCATTTGAACTTTTCAGGTACACTATATTGTTTCAGCATTTTTCCAACTGCTATATAATCATTTTTTAATTCATTAAGTGATGAATTTTCATTTAAAGTAAACTCGCTATAAATTCCGCGGGTATATACTTGTTCAATAAATTCAGAATAGTTTTGTCCCAATTCATTAAATTTATTGATAATTTTCTTTAAACCATCATCTGCATTGTCATAATATGCTCTTTTATTTATATCTTTAAGAATATTGAAAGAAAAATCCAATTCATTTTCATTGTAATAATCAAAAAATTCTTCCTCACTTTTTGAGAAAAAAAGTTTTTTTATTTCTTTACTTTCAGATAATGGTACAAACTTATCTACTTTATCATTTTTTTCAGCATAACTGCATATATCTGAAAAATTATTAAGCCAGTCCGCTTCCTGGGTAAATACCCATTTGAATTTGTTTGAAACATTTCTTTTAATTTTTCCCGTAATATCTGAATTTTGCTCATCATAAAATTTCAATTCTAATTCTATCGTTGACAATTTTTTATTCTGTGATGCTAAATTTACTACTGCTTCAGCAGATATATTTTCTCCATCATAAATATATTTTTTGCAACAGGAAGGACAAAATATATCACTCTTTTCCATTTGAAACCGAACTTTTTTACCTGATAATTCAAAATTTCTTAAATTTATATAGTCTACCACTCCATTTGTATGACGGCATACTTTTTCCCATTCTTTTCTTAATATTTCTGCTGCTTCATCGTCTTCAATTTCAGACAGCGGACATTTTATTTCTGCTGCTTTTATTTCTACACCTATAGCTGATATTAAAATATCTTCTTTCTGTAAATTTGCCAATGTATTAAGAAGAATTTTGGAAAACACTACAAGAGGTTCCCCTGAATATGTATAAACCTTATCGTTTTTTTTAGATGAACTTTTTTGCTGTCCTTTATATCTAATATATCCTGAATAATACTAAAATCAACTTTTAAAAGTTTTTTTCTGTTTTCTTCTATATTTTCTCCTCTGATAAATGCCATAAGTATCCTTGACATTTCCTCATAATTGTTTATCTGCTGTTCTCTCCAGCCATCCCATGCGCTATTATATTTATTTTCGTCACTGTCATATATCTTAAGCTTATCTTCATAGCTTTCATATTTTTTATCTGAAAACTGTTTAAACATCTGTCTTGAAATAAACTTATATTCTTTCTCAAACAGATTTTTTCTTCCGGCTATCCTACTGCTTCTTATCTTTTCTTCTTTTTTATACGGCAGCCCCCATTTTGGCAAGGTTTCATAAAACTTATCAATAAAATCATCTATTGTTGCAATCTGACCTCTCCACTCTTCATCCAAACTGCTTAACAAATATATATCCGGTGCAACAAATTTAAAAAGATCGCTATATAATCTGTCTACTTTTCTTTTATCTTCATCCGAAAAATCATATATTGTTTCATTAAACACTTCACTATATCGTTTTTTAATCTTATCAAGGACATACTCCTGAGTGATCGTATAGAAGTTTTTC
>JBNMLR010000111.1:0-6545 GCA_050874945.1 Butyribacter sp.
AAAGAAAATTGTAGACGAATTTAAGGATTATTTAAAACATAAATTTAATGTGCATTTTGAGTTGATTCTAGAAGGCAGTGTAAAAGGATTGGTATCTGGAATAAGTTTTTCAAAAATCTCGGTCTTGGAATAGTTGCGATACTTATGATAGGTGTACTCATGATGCCGTTTGGATTTTCCGAGGCACTTAAGCAGTACACGGGTACGCTCGGCTCTTACGAATATGCTTCCATAAATGCGTACAATTTCTGGAATATGCTCGGACTTAACTGGTCAAGCCAGTACGATAAACTTTTAGGCATACAGTATAAGACATGGGGAACTATTGCGATAGTACTTACGGTTATAGCGGCACTTATCATAAGTTACAGATGCAAAAAGAATTCAGGAAAATATTATTATATCGGTGGATTTGTCGTAACAGTCGTGTTCGCATTTGCGGTCCGTATGCACGAGAGGTATCTTTTCCCTGCAATGGTAATGTTTATCGTGGCTTTTGCGGTAAGGCTCAGAAAAGAGATCTATATACTTTATTCACTTATATGTGCAGTGGTATTTTACAATGCGGCATATGTATTGTTTATATATGATGTTAATAACTTTGACCCTAAAGCACCGATACCTATCGCAATATCTATAGGTCTGCTTCTTACAGTTGCGTATATGTTCTATGTGACAGCAAAGACATATTTTGCTCCTGCGAACGAGGGACAGGAGATTAAGGCTGTATCGGAACAGCTCGAAAAAGAAAGAGAAGAAAAAAAGTCGGACAAAGTAAAACAGAGTCCTATCAAAAAATCAGGAATACTTGCAAAGATGACAAAAAGAGATTTTATCGCATTGGGTGTGATAACTCTTGTATATGCAGTCATAGCATTTGCAAGGCTCGGTGAGATGAACGCACCGCAGACTCCGTATTCAGTTGTAAAAGAGGGTACGGTAACTCTCGAGATGGGACAGGATGTGACGGTCGCAAAACTCTGGGATTTTCTCGGTTATCAGAATAATCCTACATACTATATCGAATACACGAGTGACCCGAACGGAGCATGGACAACACTGTGCGGTGAGGGTTCAGAGTGGGATGCAGGTTCAGTATTTAAGTGGAATGAAAAGGATATAAATGTAACGGCGAGATATTTCAGGATAGGTCCGTCTGCAAACAACGGTGAGGACAGCATTATGGAACTTGTGCTCACGGATGCTGATGGAAATAAACTTACACCTGTAAATTCAGGTCAGTATGCGGCATTGTTTGATGAACAGGATTTGTTCGAGGGCAGAGCGACAAATCTTAATGGAACATATTTCGATGAGATTTACCATGCGAGAACGGCATACGAGATGATACATCATCTGTATTGTTATGAGAATACACATCCGCCGCTCGGTAAGGCTATCATGGCTGTCGGAGTGCTTATATTTGGTATGTGTCCGTTTGGCTGGAGATTTATGGGAACACTGTTTGGTGTGCTCATGCTGCCGGTAATCTACAACTTTGCAAAGAAGTTCTTTGGCGAGACATGGATATGTATAGTCACGACACTGTTATTTGCATTTGACTTTATGCACTTCGTCCAGACGAGAATTGCTACGATAGATGTATTCGTAACGCTGTTTATAATGCTGTCATATTATTTCATGTACTGCTACACGAAGTTAAACTTCTATGACACACCGCTTAAAAAGACCTTTATACCGCTTGGTCTCTGTGGTATCGCAATGGGACTTGGCTGGGCAAGTAAATGGACAGGTATCTATTCGTCAGCAGGACTTTGTGTGATATTCTTTGTGCAGATGTTCAAGAGATTCAGGGAATATCAGTATGCAAACAAGAATATAAAAGGCAGTTCAGACGGAATAGAGCATAAATATATAGCAGATAATTTTTATAAATTGTTTATGAAAACGATAGGTTTCTGCTGTATATTCTTTGTAGTCATTCCTGTTATAATATATGTATTGTCATATATTCCGTTCAGTGACGGAACTGACAGAGGACTTATAACAAAGGTTATCGAGGCACAGAAAACGATGTTTAATTATCATAGTGCCTTGAAGGATTCGCATCCATACTCATCAACATGGTATCAGTGGCCTATCATGTATAGACCGATGTGGTACTATTCGGGAGTGACGGCGGACAATCTCAGAGAGGGAATAAGTGCATTCGGTAATCCGCTCGTATGGTGGGCAGGAATACCTGCGTTTATCTATATGCTCTATCTTATATATAAAGACAGGGACAAAAAAGCGGCATTCCTTACTTTGGGATATATGTCACAGTATGCACCGTGGCTCTTAGTAACAAGAACTGTATTTATTTATCATTATTTTCCAAGCGTTCCGTTTATCACGGTAATGCTCGGTTACAGTTTTTACAAGATAGTACAATATAAACCTAAAATGAAGATATGCGTATATATATATGTGGCGGCGGCAATAGGACTTTTTGCACTGTTTTATCCGGTATTGTCGGGTTATCCGATAACGGCGGATTTTGCGAATAAATTCCTTAAATGGTTTAGTACATGGGTGCTTGTTCAGACATGGTAAAAGACCTTATGTTGTCTGCATAAATTTAAGATGCACAGACACAGTTTTTACGGCAGCCGCAGATTTCAGCTCTGCGGTGCTGCTAAAAAATGAGTATTGTTGCGGGAATGGAGATTAGAATTAGAATGAGTGAGTCGATAAAACAGTGTGTAAAAGCATTGGATAAAAATAAGGATGTTAGAAAGATGCTTCCTGACTATGTGGATAAGTGTATGCATATGAACAATGAGGATGCAGGCTTAAAACTTATGATGCATTATTATATGTATTATGAGATGGTCACGGAGGGGATAAATCCGTATATAGAGTCTGCAAAAGACACGACGGATGCCGTTAATGAGATAATATATGAAATATATGAAAGCGGCATAACGGATGAAAAAAGGTCAGAGCTTTCAGAAAGGCTTTTAAAACTCAGACAGAATGTTATGGACAAAATGCAGGTACTCACTGCGTATGTTGACTGTTTTGTCGTTTATGAGTATATCTTGAACAGGGTTCAGTACAGATTTGAGGATATGAAGAAACTTCCTGATGATACTGAGTTCACACAGGATGTTGTAAAATTTATCTTTGGCTCCAAAGACAATGTTGCCATAAATGACAGCATACATGAGATAATAGGCCAGCTTCCGATGCGTATGACTAGGTCGAGATATATAGACATAATAAGAAACGCAATATCCGTATATGACGGAAGTGATATGAGTTCGCTTGAAAGTTTCATATATATGTTCAGAACAAATGCCATGCTCTACAAAAATGATGACATGGATAAATATTTTACGGAGTTTGTTCCGGTACTTGATGAGCTTTCAAAAATTGATTACGAAAACATAACAAAAGAAATGTATGATATTTATGCTGAAAAGATTACAAACAATGCGGCAAAGCTCAACGATATTTCAGATCTTTATATGCAGCTTGGACAGATAATAAATGAGCTTTATACCATCACTGTATCGTCAAAATATGTTGAGAAAACAGAGGAAAATGCTCCACAGCAGGTTGTCGTAAGAGGAATTAATTCACTGTTTATGGAAAGACAGAGTGATGTCTGGGATATGTCAGAGGAAGGTTTAGCTGATGAGGAGGCAAAACTTTACTGGCTTGGAGAATTCTTCCCACAGATAGAGGGAAGACAGGAACAGCTTTTTGAGGGCATGAACATGGCAGGTGCGATACTTGAAGAAACTATGGATGCTCAGAAAGATGTTATAAAAGAACTTTCACTGACTGATGAATTTAACTATTTAAAACAGATGTCACAGCTTGGCTCAAACAGTATCTTTGCCGAGATAAACGGAGTAGCAGATGACAGGAAAGTGACGGCAGACGATGTATTGAAAATATCAGATGAACTTACGGTTGAGATAAAGGAGCACTTAAAGAACAGCAGCCGTATGGTAAGGCGTGCCATCATGGCAAATACGATAGACAAGCTTCCGGTATTTTTCAACAGTCCGCAGGAAGTTGCCGATTATGTCACAATGTCACTTGAACAGTGTGACGATGAGGCAGAAAAATATGCATCAAAACAGCTTATTATGGAAATGATGTTCTAAAGTATGTTCAGGAAGGATTTTAGCTATGATAAAAAGACAGAAAAACAAAAATTCTTCAGTGATATGGAACAAAAAGATATATATGGATGAAAAAGTGCACAGAGAGCCGATGAAGTACAGACGGCGGATAGAAAGAGGAAAACTTATCCCCGAATGTTTCTGTATATCACTTCCGGCAAATAATGAAAATGCACTTGACATATATTCATCAAGGGAATTCTGGTTTAAATACCAGGCTTCACTTGGCATAGAGATAGTAGGTCTTGCTGCCGATTATAGCGGGGCGGTGGGACTGGTTGAAAAGATGGTTTCTGACATAATAAGCGAAAAAGGGGAGTTTAATTCAAAAACAGTATCCGAATATTTCAGATAAAGGGGGGAGAGCAATGTTTTTTACGATATTGGCAATAATAGGAAAAATATTACTGACGATATTAAAAATATTGCTCTTTCTTTTTTTGTTTGTTTTACTTGTCACAGGACTTGTCCTATTCGTTCCGGTCAGATACAGTCTCAGCGGCAGTTATCATGGGGACGATATAAGGGCAGAGGGTGAAGTTTCGTGGCTTATTCATTTTATCTCATTGAGATTTTGGTATAAGGACGGTAAAACACCGTATATACTAAAAGTAGCGGGGAGAAAGATACTGCCGGGAAAAACAAAAGGTAACCGGAAGCGGAAGGTTAAAGAGAAAGCAGAGACAGGGCAGGAAAATAAAATCCGAAACCAAAAGAGCAGTAAGACTACCGCAGAAGATGAAAGTGAAGATACCGTTGTAAAGGACGGTAAAGAGTTTTTCAGGAAAAATGATGCGGACAGGGCAGATGCAGGTGGAAAAAATCTTGAAGATGATTTGAAAGCAGCAGAGAGGGAACCGGATATTGAACTAAGCGAAAATAAGACAGAGACAGAGCATGACACTAGGATTGCTGAGAATAAAACAGAAATACAGAATAATCTTGAAATTGCCGAAAATAAAACAGAAGCAAAACAAGACATTGAATTAGACGAAAATAAAAAGGATAATAAACAAAAAAATAAAGGTAAACAAAAAAAATCTTTATGGAAAAATATTATTTCAAAGTTAAAAAGTCTGATGCAGATTCCAAAAAAAATCGCAGATTTATTTAAAAAAGTATCAGATGCCATAAAAAAGATATTTGCAGCCGTAAGGAGCGGTAAGGAAAAAGCTGTTCTTGTAAAAGAGTTTGTCTTTGGCAGGGAGTGTCTTGGTTTTGTTTGCGTTGTGAGGGATAATGTGTTACATTTATGGAGACATATAAAACCAAAGCTTTTAAGAATTGACATGACTATAGGTTTTGATGACCCGGCGGTGACGGGACAGGTGCTCGGAGTTATTGCGGCATTCTGTGGTGCGGCAGGTATAATGCCGTGTGTCACACCTGATTTTGAAAAACTGGTATTTGAAAGTGATATAGAAATAAAAGGCAGGGTAACAGTATTTGTTCTGCTTAAGATATTGATAAAAGTTTATTTTTGCGAAGAACTAAAAGAATTTAAGAAAAGTTATAAGAGTATAAGGGAGGTATTGTAATGGCAGATAACGGATTTAATTCAACAGTACAGGCATTGTTTAAGGGACTTGAAGGTTTTCTTACAACAAAAACGGTTGTCGGAGATGCAGTGAAATTTGATGATGGGACTATCATTCTTCCACTTGTCGATGTGACATTCGGTGCAGGTGCGGGAGCATTTTCAGGACATTCGGCAGACAAGGGAAAAACAGATGGAAAGAACAACGCAGGCGGCGGTATGGGTGGAAAAATTCAGCCCAGTGCCATTCTTGTCATAAAAGACGGAGAGACAAAACTTGTAAATGTCAAAAATCAGGATGGAATGACAAAAATTCTCGATATGATACCGGGAGTTATAGATAAATATGCACCGTCAAAAAAAGGTAAAACTAAGAAAAATAAGGCAGATAAGAGTGCTTCAAATGAGGAGAAACAGGCACAGGATATAGAAGATGTGGTAACGGATTATGTCGAAGAGGAATAAAAAATAAAAAAGTACTTGCATTTTGTGATAAAGTTTGTTAGAATGGTCGTGTTGTGCTAATAAATACTGATTAGAAGTAAGTATAAATCAGGATTCAATAGATTAAAATAAGGAGGTGCTTACGATGGCAAAATGTGCAGTTTGTGGAAAGGGTGTTCATTTCGGTATTAAGGTGAGCCATTCGCACAGAAGAAGTAATAAAATGTGGAAGCCAAACATTAAGTCAGTCAGAGTTAAAGTTAATGGCGGCACAAAGAAGATGCCGGTATGTACAGGATGTTTACGTTCTGGAGCTGTTGAGCGTGCGTAAGTGCATCTCGGATATAAATGGGGATCGGATAAAACCGGTCCCTTTTCTTTATTTAAATTTAAGATTTTTAACAGCAAAACAGATTATACCCAAG
>JBNMLR010000112.1:0-6470 GCA_050874945.1 Butyribacter sp.
ATCCTGCTTTATTTTACAAAAAAATTGATAATAATTACATCGTGATTTATAAGGAAAAATATCTGTTAAAATAAGAAAGTAGAACTGTTTTAGCAGATATTTTTTTTTGAATTTATTTTAGAAATGAGGTGCTGTAATATGAAAATTAATAGAATTAAAAAATTATTAGTATCAGTTTTGGTATGTTCTATGGCTTTCGGAAATATATCATATATTCCTACAATGGCTAAGGAAAATGTTCAGAATTATGGTTTGAACAATCCCACAACGGACAGCAGCGGAGTATCGACTTGGGACTGCATATATTTCGGAAATTACTGGCAGAATGATACAAACGTAGATGGGACGGCAGATAAGAATGATGCAAAGCAGTCAATAAAGTGGCGTGTGCTGTCAGTAGATGGTGATGATGCGTTTATAATTGCAGACCAGAATCTTGATGCAAAAGCATATAATGAAACTTATACAGAAGTTACATGGGAAAACAGTACAATAAGAAGCTGGCTTAATGGATATGGTATGTTAGTAAATAAGGACAAAAAAAGTTTTGTAAGTGACAATTTCTTAGACAATGCGTTTTCAGTGGCAGAGCAGGGTGTTATAAAGCCGGCTTATGTGGTAAATGAAGACAATAAAGATTATGGAACAGATGGAGGGAATAATACATGGGATAAAGTATATCTGTTGGCAGTTTCTGAGGTAAGTAATACATCATATGGGTTTGACGGTAAATATAATACTTTTAGTAAAACAAGAGAAGCTACGAATACGGAATATGCTAAACAATGCGGTGCATGGTCATCTGCGAATAGTTTATATTTGGGCAATGGCCCATGGATGTTGCGTACGCCGGGCGGCTCGGCTTATAGTGTGTCACGTGTAGATGACGACGGCTACGGCGGCTACTACGGGGATGTGAGCTATGCAAATGTGGCTGTGCGTCCCGCTTTGCATATAAATTTGTCAAATATTAATTTATGGTCTTATGCCGGAACAGTTACATCAGATGGGACGGTAACAGATGCCGCAAAGGGCAATATGGATAGATTTAATGTTGGATTTAACTATGTAGCAGATAATAAATGGAATGAGGATACATTGGGAGATAAAAATGTTGATGTTATAGGTGATGGAAATTATTCTATAAGTTATGAAGCAGAAAGTGATACTGATGATATATTTTTAATGACACTTTCAACGAATTTATATAAAGGAGCTTTAAATTATGATTTCAAACTTGTGCCTACTTATGTGACAGTCGGAGCAGATACATATAAAATAGATGCAGAAGGTGGATGGTCTTTTGCAGGGGCAAGTGATAAAAATAGTTATAGATATAACATTAAAAATATATATGAAGGACCTGTTAAGGATGATTGTTTAACACCTGTTGATAGCACAAAGACATCTATTGATGGTCTGGGTGTCTGCCCTGTTAAAAAAGGCGATATAATAAAAGTATATTTCACTGTAACAGGGATGAATAAATATAATACAAATGCAAATGATATGCCAACAGGTGTTGCAACAGAAACACCTGTGCCAACAAAAACACCGACTTGTGCCACAACATCACCGGCAATAACAGCAAGTCCAAGTCCGACACCTACGGCAACGCCAAGTCCAACACCAACAGTAAAGCCGACACCAAGTCCTACGGCAACACCAAGCCCTACACCGACTGTGATGCTGACCAAAAGTCCTACAGCGACACCGATACCTACGGCTAAAATAACTGTACCACCGACGCAGACTCCGACAGAAAGTCCGGATGATGACAAAGAGGATGCTAAGATTTATGCAAAGAGTTCGGTGACTAAGCGTATAGGAAACTCAAAGTTTTATATTGATGAAGGAGTGACCGGCACTGGAGAGGTTACTTATTTATGTTCAAATAAAAAAGTTGTGACAGTAAGCAGAGATGGTCTTGTCAGTATAAAAGGATGCGGAAAAGCGACGATAACCATAATTGTTGATGAGACAGACGAATATTATGGTAAGGAGAAGAATGTAAAAGTTACCGTATTGCCGGGAAAGGTTTCAAAATTTAAAGTAAAGGCTTTATCCGGAGGAAAAATAAATTGTACATGGAAGAAACAAAAATACAATAATGTTAAATGCCAGATACAGGCAGCAAATAATTCAAAGTTTAAAAAATCAATGTCATCAAAGACATATCCTTACCTGAAAAACGGAAAGTGGACAGGAAAAGGACTTAAGAGAAAGAAAACTTTTTATTTTAGAATAAGAGAAGTTGCAAAGATAGGCGGAAAAACATATACTGGTGCATGGAGCTCGGTAAAAAAAGTAAAAATTAAATAAAAGAGTTGTCAAAAGTTACATTATTTTTGATAAAAAGAGCATTATAAATTTTTATATAAAGACTTTGTTATACTAAATTCAAGTTAAGGAATTGGTAGGCAAAGTCTTTATTTTATATGAGCAGGCAGTGAGGCGGATTGCGGCTATCCTTGACACTAACAAACAAAAGGTCAGTAAGAATATATAAAAAGACAGGGAATGCTTATATGATATGCAAAAGAGCGTGATATATTCTTATAAAAAAAGAAAGGACAGGTGGTTTTTATGAAGAAGTTTATGAGAGAAAATATAAAATTTATTTGTTTTGCACTTATTATTTTTGCAGGTTCTTTTATAGCAGGGACAAATACAAAAAAAGCGGGAGCAGCAACCAGAAAATGTTATACGATAAATACCTCTAATACGAGAGTGTATTCTAATACTGCATTAACAAGAGGATATGGCTGGATATATGCGACCGATGAGATTAAGGTTATAACGGTTACGGGAAAGTATTCAAAAGTGACATATCCGATTGCAAAAAACAGGACAAAAACGGGATATATTGCTACTAACAGGATTTTGACGGCTACCGGTGGAAGTACATATAAATCAAATGGCAGATTTAATACATACAGAAGAAACGGTGGAAAATATTATGGTTATGTCGCAAAAAATGATAATGTTATGATATTAGGAACTAAAGGGAATTATACACAGATAAAATATCCGGTATCAGGCGGTTATAAGTATGCGTTTGCGTTAAGCAGTGATGTTGAAAATAATCTGAAATCCAAGCAGCAGTCAACGGTGACACAAAATCCGCAAATCCAACAGCCGTCTGCCCCAAATGGAAATGTTCAACAGAATATATACAATCTTGCGGTTGCTTCAGTGGGAACAGCGGGACGCTTTTATCAGAAATGGTATGGAGCAAGTTATCTTACACCGTATTGCGTTATCTATGCCGATTATATTGCAAGAACGGCAATGGCAAATGCAGGATATTCAAATAGTAAGATAAATTCAATAGTACCAAAATATGCGTCTACATCATTGTGGGCTAAATATTATAATGCATTAGGAAGATACCACAGTTTTGCGTCATGGTATAATTCAGGAACAGGTGTAAGCATGAATAAAAATTCAACAGTAAATGATTACACACCAAATGTTGGGGATTTTGCGGCGATTGATAATGATGAAGATATAACACCTGATCATACAGGCATAGTGATAGCAGTAAATGGAAATTCGCTGACAATGGCAGAGGGAAATACAGGTATTGGAACTAATGCCACAAGGAAAGTAAAAATATATACATATTATAAATCATCTTCATATTGGTATCGTTCAGATTTTAAAAAAGCACACATTATGGGATTTGCAAATCCTGCTTACTGATGCAAATTTGTCAAAAGTTACAAAATAGTTGCTAAAAATTACAAAATATAACAGATAGTAACATATAATGTAAAATGCTGATTAGTAAATACTGATTTGGGCTGGTATGGCAATGATGGTAAAAAATTTAATCAAAGAAAAAAGAGGAATGATTTCAGCTATTGCGGCAGTTGTTATTTTATACATTGTTTTGGAATGTTTTGGAATAACCTGCCCGATTAAATTTATCACGGGAGTATCCTGTGCAGGTTGTGGAATGTCAAGAGCATGGTTAGCCTGTCTGAGATTGGATTTTAAAAAGGCATTTTATTATCATCCATTGTTTATTTTTCCACCATGCATGGTTTGTGTTTTTCTTATGAGAAACAGAATAAATGCACTATTATATAAAGTATTTATAGGTTTTGTTTTGTTGTTATTTTGTGCAGTATATCTGTATAGAATGATAGCCGGAAATAATGATATTGTGGTTTTTGAACCACAGCATAATATTATATTTCAAATTTTAAAAATAATCAAAAAATGAAAATGAGGAGGAATGATATGTATTGTAAAAATTGTGGAAAACCGATTCCTGATAATACAAAGTTTTGTCCATATTGTGGGGCGCAGTTTTCATCGGCGGAGTCGTTTTCAAAGGCTGCAAATGATATGTTTAATTCTACTGAAAAAGAATTGGGAAGTGCAATCAATGAGGTGCGTCAGAGTTTTAATGGTTCGAATCCAAATTCAGGGCAGGGATATTATAACGGAGAGAAATTAAAAGACGACAGAGGATTGATTTCATACATACTTCTTAACCTTATAACTTGTGGCATTTATGGTTACTATTTTCTATATAAAATGGCACATGATGTAAATATCGCTTGCGAAGGTGATGGTCAGAGTACGGCAGGATTAGTGCAGTTTATCGTATTATCATTTATTACCTGTGGAATTTATTCATGGTATTGGTACTACAAACTTGGAAACAGACTTGCAGCAAATGCACCTAAATATGGAATGAACTTTCAGGAAAATGGTACAACGGTTTTATTATGGCTTCTTTTTGGAATGCTTTTGTGCGGAATAGGTCCATTTATCGCAATGTATATATTGATAAAAAATTCCAATATGATATGTAATGCTTATAATAGAGCTCATGGATTTTATTAATAATAATAGGAGAGGATGATAATTTTTCACCCTCTCCTAAATTCTTTAGGTGATATTATACAATTTATAAAACATCAGTCGGATGAAGATGGCAGTTGGATTAAAAGGAAAAATAGAAACATTATATGAAGAATGTAATATGTCGATACCGGATATAGCAAAAAAAGTTTCTAAGTCAGAGGAGTATATGAAAGAAGTTATAAAAAGAATGTCGGCTGTATGTCCGTAGGAAAAATAATTGGAAATTGTATGATATATAAAAAAGTATAGAATAGACAAAAATAAAAATGTGAAGCCTAAAAAAGGGTTTCACATTTTTTTAGAACAAAATTAGCACTCGCCTCTTGACAGTGCTAACAATCGGTGCTATCATGTCTTGCAGATAAAGAAAACAAAGTTATTTGTTACTTATCTATAGATTTTTATATATTGGAACAAAATAATTATCAAGCTGTTAATGTCACATGACAGATGTGAACAATAACGGCAATCTCACAGAGAGGGGGAGATTATATGAACATCAGTAAATTTACTCAGAAATCACAGGAAGTTGTTCAGGGATGCGAAAAAATCGCTATGGATTACGGCCATCAGGAGATGGGCGAGGAACATTTACTTGCATCTATGATGAAAGTTGATGACAGTCTTATAAGCAAGCTTATTGAGAAGATGGGCATTGAGCCTGAAGTATTTCTTGCACAGATAGATGGACTTTTAAATAAGCGTCCGAAAGTTACGGGCGGTGATATGCGTATCGACCGTTACCTTAATGAAACTCTTATTTATGCGGAAGACGAAGCTAAGCGTATGGGAGACGAGTATGTTTCAGTTGAGCATTTGTTCCTTAGTCTTCTCGCACATCCGAGCAGGGAAGTAAAGGCACTTTTTAAACAGTGTCAGATAACGAAGGAAAGATTTCTTCAGGTACTTTCACAGGTCAGGGGAAACCAGCGTGTGACAAGTGACAATCCTGAGGCAACTTATGATACACTTGAAAAATACGGAACTGACCTTGTCGAGAGGGCAAAAGAGGGAAAGATGGACCCTGTTATCGGCAGGGACAGCGAGATAAGAAATGTTATCCGTATTCTTTCGAGAAAAAATAAAAACAATCCGGTACTTATCGGTGAACCGGGTGTCGGCAAAACGGCAGCAGTTGAGGGACTTGCACAGCGTATCGTGAGAGGCGATGTGCCGGGTGAACTTAAAGATAAGAAGATATTTGCTCTTGATATGGGAGCGCTTGTTGCAGGTGCAAAATACAGAGGCGAGTTTGAGGAAAGACTTAAGGCTGTTCTTGAGGAAGTAAAAAAGAGTGAGGGTCAGATAATCCTCTTTATCGACGAGCTACACACGATAGTAGGTGCAGGAAAAACAGATGGTGCGATGGATGCAGGAAATATGCTTAAGCCTATGCTTGCAAGAGGTGAACTTCATTGTATCGGTGCGACAACACTTGACGAATATCGTATGTATATTGAAAAGGATGCCGCACTTGAAAGGCGTTTCCAGCCGGTTATGGTGAGTGAGCCGACTGTTGAAGATACGATTTCAATACTTCGTGGTCTTAAGGACAGATATGAAGTATATCACGGTGTTAAGATTACGGA
>JBNMLR010000113.1:0-6456 GCA_050874945.1 Butyribacter sp.
ATATATTATATATGCTTTTTTGCATTGATTATTTTATAATGGAATATATTATGTGTGCCTTTTACATTGATTAATTGATGAAATATATTATGCGTGCTCTTTTGCATTGGTAAGTTTGCAAGGAACTCTGATATACAACAAAAATAATGCTGCTATATTATACAGAGCTGCTATTACTATTTCTGACGGGTTAAATGCAAAATAAACTGTATAAACAATCTCATAATACACATAACCCCAAAACAGGATAATCATTAAGCTGCCTGTTATTCTGCATATTATTTTTTTATTCATACTATTTTGCTTCTTTTCTCTAATGATTGGTATTATAAATATACATATAAATGATATTAACCACATTAGATATAATAATGTCATAAAACCTCTAAGATTATGATAATCGACAAAACCTGTTATTCCGACATATGCTTCTCCCGTTTCTGTTGTTCTTACTATCGGACTTGGATGTATCTTTGATAGTATGTAAATAACTATAAATGCTGACGCCGGAATTATATTCACTAATACTAAAAAGTATTTCTTAAATTTATTTTTAATCCCATCCTCTTTATTATTCAGTTCTTTTGCATCTTCCTTTTTATTCTCATCATATTCATGTTTATTGCTTTCATCATTTTCATTGATAAGATAGTCAAGCGAACAGTCAAAGTATCTGCTTACATTTATAATGTTGTTCATATCAGGTAATGTTCCCTGTTCCCACTTTGATATTGCTTGTCTTGATACATTCAATTGTGCAGCAAGCTGTTCCTGTGAAAGACCGTTTTGCTTTCTTAATTTCTGTAGTTTGTTAGAAAAAGACATTTTTCCTTCCCTCCTTTCGTATTCATTTTGCTCTTTCATTTTGACATTTTAAGCACCATTTTTCAACCAAACCTGCTTTGCAATATGTCAACTACAGGTTGCATTGCCGCTATTTACGGTGGTTTGCGGCAAGTTCTTTCCTACTTCACCTTTATCTTCACTTTTGCACTCTTTCCATTAAATGTTCTGAGCGTTATCGTGCATTTTCCTTTCTTCTTTGCTTTTACAACTCCTGCTGATGACACGGCTGCTATCTTTTTGTTACTTGAACTGAAAGTTATTTTTGAACTTGTACTTCCCTGTGGAAGTTCATAACTTATTTTTCTCTTTTTACCTTTCTTTATTGTCATGCTTTTATCGTCAGGCGTTATCTTTGATGGTGCTCTCCTTATATGAAGCACCGTTTTTGTGCTGTATTCTCCGTATGAAGCTGTTACTGTCACTTCACCTTTTTTGTTTGTTTTTACTATTGCACTTCCATCTGATGATGTGATTATCTTTACTTTTGAGGTATCGTCTGCTCTCCATTTTATTTTATCTGTTTCTGCGACTGTGCCGTTTTTTAATTTTGCTTTTAATGTTACTTTTTCGCCTGCCCCCACTCTTATTCCTGCCGACGGTGTTACTTCAAGTTTTGCTACATTTACTTCAAATGCTGCACTTACTCCGTTTGCAGTGGCTGTTATCGTTGCTTTTCCTGCTCCGTTTGCGTAAACTGTTCCATTTTGTGATACACCTGCTACTGCTATATCTGATGATGTGTATGTTATTTTGTGATTTTCAGCAACATTATTCGCTATATCCTGATTTTGTTCGGCATCTGCAACATTGCTGCCTATATCTGTTTTTTCTTTGCTTTCTGACATGATGTCTTTCTGTGCATTGCTTACCTGTGTCTCCAAATCTAATATATCACCATACTGCATCGTGTGTTTTGTCTGTGCAAATGTTATCGCTGTTATATCACTTTCGCCTAATATATCGTTTTTCTTTCCTGATACTTCAAAGGCATCTACATCAAGCTGTTTGCTGTTTGCAAGTTTTAATTCTATCCTGTGCTTTCCATAATCAAGTCCGTTTATGCTGTAAAATGCACATCTTGCATCTGTGTCTTTGAGTGCATAGGCTGTCTCTTTTTTATTTCCGTCTAATGTCACATCAAATTTTGGTCCACTGTAATTGTTTCCGAGAACTGCTATTCCTGTTCCCTCAAATTCAAGTGATATGGTATCGCCTTTTTTAGTTAATTTTGATAATGTTCTGCCATAGTTTGTGAAGCTTAAACTCTGTTCTCTCTTTACATCTTTTGAACATTTTACTTCGTCGCTAAGGTCGCTTATTCTTGTAATGCTGTCTGTTACGCCTGCGACCGGCTCAACTTTTATATTGTCGAACATATTTCTGCTGAATGCACTTTTTAATGCGGCTCTGCCTGAATTTACAGGTGATGATGTTATTTTTTTGTCTGCTACTTCTTTTCCGTTTATATAAGCGGTGAGTGTATTTTCTTTTACCTTTAATTTAAGATTTACCCACATTCCCTCTTTAAATCCGTTTATCTTACCGGATGCAAGCGTTCCCTTATTTCCCGTAAGTTTCCAGCTTCCATTTCTGTTTACGATAAGATAATAACCGTTTTCATTTGATGTATTGTTAAATCTTGTGCATATTCCGGCATAATTTTTGTCTTTTTCGCTTGCATCAAGCATTACATCTGCTGAAAGAGCATAATCTCTCCATGTGTCATCACCAAACGAAGTTGTCGCATCTTCAGGGTTTGAACCCCAGCCGTCGGGCACTATATCCCTGTTTAACTGCTGAACGAGCACATTATTTCCATTGTCAAGTTTCTCAACTTCAAATGCACCGTTTAAGTCCGATATATAGAGTGGAGTTCCCCCTCTTTCATTTAAAAATTCATCGGAATACTCAAAATCGTCACTGTACGGAAGTGCCAGACTTTTATTTAATGACATATCGTTTGCGTCTGTTTCTTTTTTACGCTCAGCATATGATTTCTGTCCGTCAGTTGTCGTGAGTGTAACCATACTGTATGGCTTTACCGTGACTTTATATGTATATGTGTCTGCTTTCTTTTCGGGCACTATCGTGTCTACATGATTTAACCAGCCTGCGTCATAGTTCTCGCCTGCATTGTTACTTCTCGTCTCCCAGACATTTACCTGTTCTGCGGCTTTTGCGAGATTTGATACATTCACTGTATAAGTTCTCTCTTTTGCACTGTCGTTTGCGATAACCGTCGAGTAATCTCCCGTCTCAGGTGATGCCGCCGTCAGATAATCGTTTGTTGTCTCTGTTATGCAATGGCTTGACTGTGTTCCGTCACCGTAACATCCGCCTGTTATGTACTGCCAGCCTTTTTTCATAAAGTTTGTAAAGTGCATTGTCATTACAAGTCCGTTTCCAATCTCATAATAACCGGACCACGGTTTATTTGCCGTTATGACCTGCTTAGGAAAATAAACTGAACCGTCATAAAACGCTGCAACTGACGGCTGAAATTCATACATAGTCATATTTGACATACCGTAACCTATGATTATCCTGTTTGCAACATCCAACATCCCGTTTGTTCCCGATGTTGAAACGCCGTCTGTTGTATTGTTACTTCCAAATATAGAGTCGGTCGCAACAGAAGTTCCCTCGCTGAACCATATCTCTTTTCCATACTCTTTATTGAGTTTTAAAACATTTTTACTCATGTACGAATTATAATGGAAACCTAACACATCAACTGCATCTCTGTATTTTTTATTTTTTAGCATCTTGTCAGCAATATACATTGTATCTGTCTCATCTGCTGCCACTATCTTCATATTACTGTAATCATATCTGCCGTTTTTTTCATTTTTAAGTGCATTTGCAAGATAAATCGTCCAGTCAATCTCAAGGTCTTTCTCATTTTTGTTGGCACTAACATAATCAACTTTTACACCCCATTTGTCATATGCGGCATCGATTGTTTCCTTATACCATTTGTACCTCGCCTCATAACCCTTTTTATTACTTATCTCGTAAGCATCACCGACCCATGCAGGCATTGCCCAGCAGAGCATATCAACCGTCACATCAGGATTAATCGTCTGTGCGTCATGTGCAAACATAAAACCCGCTCCACGGTTTACATTTGCTTCTTCTTCCTCACTTCGCTTTGTCGCAGGCTCAGCACCCGAAGATGTATCAAGGTCACAACCAAGTTCTACTTTCACATGAGAAAGACCGGCACCCTCCTCCGGGTCAAAAAGCCACTTCATTATATCCCAGTATGCCTTTGGATTTTTCTCCTTGTAATCCATAAGAAGCCTTGAAGTTCCATTGCATGAAACAGTTCCTATGCCCCTGTAAGCTGTCTGCACATCTTTATTTGCCGTTGTCCCGTCAATATTTATAATGGTTCTGTCGATTTTATCCGCCTTATTTTTATCTGCCGCCGTAGCACCTCCTAGAGTTGATGTGAGCATCGCTGCCGTTAAAACTGTCGTAAGTATTCTTTTTAAATTTTTCCGCATGGCTCTCCTCCTCTTTTCCTTTTATTCTCTATAGTCATTTGCGAAATTATCATAACATTTGATTAAATTGTGCAAATATAACAAATAGTATTAGCAGTGCACTCTGTCACCGTCAGCACTTAGTAATCTAAATGAATGTAATTTTCAATGGAAAAATAATGTATGCTTGCATACAATTATTTTTACTGAAAATTATATGAGTGAAACGAACAGCGAGAAAATTTTATTTTCGAGCTGTAGCATTCATTTAGATGTCAGCGTATTTTGCTGACTTAGTACTGCTACGAACGACAACATAGCGAGAGCGTGTCGACGGTATTATTTGTTATAGCTACACAATTATCACAACATATCATTTTAGTTTCGCAAACACCCAACTATTCTGTTAGAAATTTAATAAACTTTACCACTCCGTTATGCCTGCAAGTTTCTTCATTTTTCCAAGGAACAGCCTGTTAAATATTGCTATAACCCTGCCTACTCCGATTACGGCAAATACCGTTCCTATACCTATTCCGATAAGTTTTCCGGCAAAGATAAGACTTATGCTGATAGTGAACAAGATATTGCATACATCAAAGATATTTTTTATAAGTCCGGTTTCTTTTTTCACCGCATCTGCTATGGTCTGCACTATTCCGTCTCCGGGATTTGGGATAAGTCTCATGTCCAGCGACATGGCTGCCCCTACTCCCGTAAGAACTATCGCTATTATCAAAAATGCTATTCTGCCGCCGAAACTTCCTGCCATACTTCCTTTATAATCTACTGAAAATTCAGGAATAACCGCCGAGAATATATTTAAAAATCTTGTGAATATTATACTTAACGGAATTTGCAATATGTCAGCAAATAATATACCGTTTAATTTCATTTTTCCATTTTTTCTGTATCTTATGAAATGTATGATTATTTCTGCCACGACAAATACTGTATATAATAGAAGCGTTACATTTCCGAAATTCGTTTTCGTCAACTGCGATATAGAATATGCAACTGAGATTATCGGCGATACTCCCAAATCCGTTTTGGTGTTTAATGTAATTCCTAATGCGAGTATCAGCAAGCCTGACACATAAAAGAGTCCTCTGTAAATTTTTGATTTCACATAAATTCCTTCTTTCTATAATGATTACTGTTCGCTAATCTTAAACCTGCAAACGAATAACAAAAAAATACCCTCATATCTCAGCTTTGAAATATCAGGGACACATCTATAAACTATATCTTTTTTACTACTATTTCCAAAACAAACAGCTTCTTAGCTTTTGTTCCAAAAACATTCCTCACCACGGCTTTTAACTTACTTTAGCCCGGTCAATAATCGGTGTGACAGGATTTGAACCTGCGACCTTTGCGTCCCGAACGCAACGCTCTACCAAGCTGAGCCACACACCGTCATAACTATTTATCAATCTTACTTCACAAACAACAATATATATTATAACACTCTTTTTGCTGTTTGTGAAGTACTTTTTTTCAAGCGATTATTCACTCGATGTAACAGTTCAGCCTTTTATTTATTAAATTCTGCTGCCTGCATTCATATCATGGTTAAATAATCTGTCCTCCGCAAGTTTCTCCCATTTTGTGCCTGGCATTCCGTAGTTACAATATGGGTCTATCGCAATTCCTCCACGAGGTGTAAATTCGCCCATGACCTCAATATATTTTGGCTGCATTAGTTTTATCAAATCTTTCATAATGATATTCATGCAGTCCTCATGGAAATCTCCGTGATTTCTGAAACTGAAAAGATAAAGTTTAAGCGATTTGCTCTCAACCATTCTCTTGTCAGGGATATATGCTATCTTAATCTTTGCAAAATCAGGCTGTCCCGTAATCGGACAAAGACTTGTAAACTCCGAGCAGTTAAACTTAACATAATAATCATTTCCCGGATGCTTGTTTTCAAACGACTCCAAAACCTCCGGAGCATAATCATCCGGATATTTAGTTCCCTGATTTCCCAAAAGTGTAATACTTTCTTCCTGTTCTCTTGTACTCATTTCTATTCCTCCATTGTTTAATCTTCTAATGCCGGGTCTTTTACCCCGTTAAGTCTGAAAGCTTCTGCCCTGTCTATACAGGTTCCACATAC
>JBNMLR010000114.1:0-6392 GCA_050874945.1 Butyribacter sp.
ACATGATATTACCATTATAGACAGAAATCGTGAAAAAGTCATGGAGATAGCAAACCAGTATGATATTATGGGACTTGCGGGAAACGGTGCAAGTTACAGCGTACAGATGGAGGCAGGCATTGAAGCTGCTGATATGCTCATTGCAGTTACGGATTCTGATGAACTTAACCTTTTGTGCTGTACGGTTGCAAAGCACGTTAGCCAGTGTGATACGGTAGCAAGGGTAAGAACACCTGATTACAGTACGGAGGCAAGTTATTTAAGGGAAAAACTCGGACTTACGATGATAATAAATCCGGAGCTTGAAGCTGCCATTGAAGCGACAAGGATTCTTTGTCTGCCGACGGCACTGGAAGTAAACTCATTTGCACACGGACAGGCTGAACTTATCAAATTAAAAATATCAGAAGGAAGTATGCTTGACGGAATTTCAATACAGGAGTTTGGAAAAAGAGGGATTGCAAATGTACTTATCTGTGTGATAGAAAGAGCCGGTGAGGTCTATATTCCGTGGGGAGATTTTGTGATGCAGAAAGGTGATATTTTGTCATTTGTGGCTCACAGAAAGACAGTAAAGAGTTTTATGCAGAAATTCGGATTAAAGACCAAACAGGTTAAAAACACAATGATAGTAGGCGGTGGAAAAGCTGCATATTATCTTGCAAACCAGCTTCTTGGAATGGGAATTTCAGTTCAGATAATCGAGCAGAACAAAGCAAGATGCGAGGAATTAAGCATCCTCCTGCCAAAAGCAATCATAATAAACGCTGACGGTTCTGACGAGGAAGTGCTTTTTGAGGAGGGAATAGAAAATGTCGAATCATTTATACCTCTTACGGGAATAGATGAGGAAAACATAATGCTCACGCTCCACGCAAAACAGGTTTCAAATGCGAAAGTTATCACGAAGATAACGAGAACGAATTTTAAAAATGTTATAAATAATCTTGACCTCGGAAGCATAATGTATCCGCAGTATATCACATCAGAAGCGATAATAGCTTATGTAAGGGCTAAAAATGCTTCAAAGAGCAATCATATCCAGACGCTTTACCAGCTCTGTGATTCAAGAGTAGAAGCCATAGAGTTTTCGGTAGAAGAAGCCTCAGCGGTGACAAATGAAGCCATCATGGATTTAAACATTAAAAAGGGTGTACTTATTTCATTTATAAACAGAAACGGCAGGATAATCATTCCGACAGGACAGGATTTCATACAGGTAAATGACACGGTTATGATAATCACGACGCAGACAGGCTTTAATACTATTCTTGATATTTTAGAGTGATGTCTGGTGTATGTGAAACTTTTTCATATTTTGAAAAATATAAATTTTTATAAGAATTAAGATTTTTAATTCGGGGAGATTTAAAAATGAACAGGTCGATTATAAGATATATTTTAGGCAGTGTTTTAAAAGTGGAAGCAGCATTTATGCTGCTTCCGTGCATTGTTGCACTTTGTTACAGGGAAAAAGAGGGATTTGTCTATCTGGGTGTTGGCATTGTAACTTTTTTACTTGGTATGCTTATGACTCACAAAAATGCAAACAGTTCTGTTTTTTATCTTAAAGAGGGCTGCGTTGCGACAGCGTTAAGCTGGATATTTATGAGTTTTTTTGGTTGTATTCCGTTTATACTGACAGGTGAGATACCATCACTTATAGATGCTCTTTTTGAGACTGTCTCAGGTTTTACGACAACAGGAGCGAGCATATTGAGTGATGTTGAAGCACTTTCGCATTGCACTCTTATGTGGCGAAGTTTTACCCACTGGCTCGGCGGAATGGGTGTACTTGTATTTCTGCTTGCGATAATACCGCTTGGCGGCGGCTCAAGAATAAATCTTATGAGAGCGGAAAGTCCGGGACCGTCTGTTGGAAAGCTCGTTCCTAAAGTAAAGCATACCGCACAGATATTGTATATTATCTATATTACACTTACGGTTGTTCAGATAATATTCTTACTTATAGGAAAGATGCCATTGTTTGACTCACTTGCGATGGCATTTGGAACAGCGGGAACGGGTGGATTTGGTATTAAGAATGACAGTGCGGCAAGTTACTCGCCATATATACAGTGGGTGCTTACAATATTTATGATACTGTTTGGCGTAAACTTCAATGCCTATTATTATATTTTGTATAAGCAGTTTAAAAAAGCATTTAAGATGGAGGAAGTAAGATATTATTTCCTTATCATAATAGCGGCAGTAGGAATTATATGCTGTCATATCATAAATACGACAAGGTCTTTTTTTGAGGCACTTACACAGGCATCATTCCAGGTTGCGTCGATTATCACGACAACCGGATTTTCGAGTGTCGATTTCGACAAGTGGTCGCAGACCTGTAAAACTGTTCTCGTATTTCTGATGTTCTGCGGTGCGTGTGCCGGAAGTACAGGCGGTGGAATAAAGGTATCGAGATTTATAATACTTGTAAAGACTATTATTAAGGATTTGGAGTCGTATATACATCCTAAATGCATAAAGAAAATTCAGATTGACAAAAAACCGGTAGAGCATGAAGTTGTACGCTCGGTAAATGTATTTTTTATAACATTTTTTATTATATTTGCCGCATCGGTATTTATATTGTCATTTGAAGATAAAGACCTTATTACAAACTTTACGGCGGTAACGGCAACAATGAACAATATAGGTCCGGGACTTGCACTTGTAGGACCGACCTGTAATTTCGGCCACTTCAATGTATTGTCAAAACTGGTACTTATATTTGATATGCTTGCAGGAAGACTTGAATTATTCCCGCTTCTTATACTTTTCCATCCTGCCATATGGAAAGAAATGTTTAAGATAAAGCACCGTGGTAAATGTGTCAGGGAGTAACTAAAAAGAAAGATGAATTATCGTTAAGACGGCAATGACAGCTAAAAACCGAAAGTGAGGGTGCATCTTTATCTCAGGTCAGAAAAATCAGAAAGATTGTAAAGAATTTATGGAGGCGGTTATGAGAAAAAAGGATAAAAAAATAATAGCATTATTTATGACATTTTGTCTTACATTAGGTCTTTTAACGCAGTTTACAACGGATGTGAACGTAAAAGCGGCAGAAAACAGCGGAGATTATGAAGTGATGGCAGCATCTGGCTCAGGTGTATCATCGGGAGATACGGTTACCGCTTCACCGACAGCAGCAGCGGCAACAGATGTCGATGAGACAGAAAAACCGACAGCTACGGCTAAACCTACAGGAACTCCAACAGCAACAGCAACGCCAACAGAAGAACCTGCAGATACAGAAGAGCCGACAAGTGACCCGACAAGCGGAGCAACATTTACGACAGAACCGACAGCAACAGTTAATCCAACGGAAGAACCGGTTGCTACCGATAATCCTGACAAAACGACAATGCCGTCAACTTCACCATCTGTTACATATACACCTGCTGCGACAAATCCTGTGCCGGCAAATCCTGCTCCGTCGCTCACACCGAGGACAACACCCGGAGCAGATGCGACAGTGACGAATGCACCAACTACAAAGCCTACGGTCGTAACGACTAAAAACACTATAACAGTTGTCAATAAAAAGATAGTGGCACCGGGAAAAGTTAAGATAACAAAGGCAAAAAATGTATCAAAAAAGAAGATAAAGCTTACATGGAAAAAGCAGAGCAAAGCACTTGTCTATCAGGTAAAGTATTCCATGTATAAGAGTTTTAGAAAACCAAAGACAAAAGCGACAATGAAGTGTTCGTACACATTGTCAGGACTAAAAAAGAAAAAAACTTACTATATAAAAGTAAGAGGTTACACGATGAAAAAAGGAAAGCGGTTGTATGGTAAGTGGTCGACGGTAAAAAAAGTCAAAGTAAAAAAGTAAATTTAAAGAGAGGAACAAAAGTTTTAATATTATGAAAGAAATCAGAAAACCTAAATTTATGCAGGCGGCAGCAGTAAAGAGAGGGCATGGGATATTTGGAGAAATATGCATTGCGATAGCATTGTTTATTGCAGGTTCTATGGCAGGCGGCATCATTCAGGTGCCTGCAATGATGGTAAATATGCTCGGAAATAACGAGTATATAGACATGATAACATCGGGTCAGCCTGATATGAACAAGATGATGCAGCTTATATCAAATATGCCTGAGTGGATGACTATAGTTACTCTTATCTCAGAACTGCTGATAATAGTTGTCGTATGTCTGTATTGCAGGTTTATAGAAAAAAGAAAATTAAACACGCTCGGTTTTAAGAAAAAAGGTGCGGTTTTAAGCTATTTAAAAGGAATGATTTTGTCTTTTGTCGTATTTTCTGTGGCATACCTTATCTGTATTCTGACAAGAAGCATCAGCTTTGATGGCATTGCACAGAATATCCCCGTGATTTATATCATAGGTTATTTTATCGGCTATATGATTCAGGGAATGGCTGAGGAAGTTCTTTGCAGAGGATATTTATTCGTGTCGCTCACAAGAAGATACCATGTGATAAATGCTGCGATATTCAGTGCGTTTTTCTTTGCAATGCTTCACGGTATGAACACAGGTGTTGACGGTCTTGCAATGTTTAATCTTTTCTTATATGGATTGTTTGCGGCACTTTTATTTGTGGATTGTGAAAATATATGGATAGTTGGGGCATTCCACAGTGTATGGAATTTTGTTCAGGGAAATCTCTATGGAATAAGTGTCAGTGGAAACAGCATCACAAGTTCTGTCTTTACTTCTACATCGGCAGAGGGTGGTGCATCTGTTATAAACGGTGGAAGTTTTGGAATGGAGGGTGGATTTGCGATAACGATAGTTCTTATTGTTGCCATTGCTGTCGTTGGCAAGCATCTTGACAGCAAAGGAAAGCTTATAGAAAAAAGCGAGCAGCCGAGCCAGAATGAGATTGAGTTTGAAGAACTTAGGAAAGAGATGGAGAGCCAGATGGGAATGTCCGGTGACGACATATTTGGAAATCCAAACGGATATGATAAAAACAGGGATGTAAAAGATATATTCAGCGGTAACGCAGATGGAGAAAACAGTGGCGTCAGCGGTGACGGGGCATTTACAAGAACGGAAAATCCTTATCAGAAAGCACCCGGTTCACAGAATGTAACTAACAGTAACTCAGGCAATAATAATAATGTGGCAGGACAGGATAGCCGTAGTGCAGAGGTAAATAACAACGCACAGAAAGAACCTGAAAAGACAGGCTTTGACAGTAATTATTTTGGGTCGTAGGTTATCTTGTTTTAAGAAATACAAGTTAGGAAATATAAGAAGTGCGTAGAAATATGCAGATTAGTGATTTTAATTGGGGGCAAAATGTATTTGCCCCCAATGTTGTGTTATAGGGATGGATAAAGATGGCACAAATTGCATTGAAAATGGCACGGACTGTCATTCATTCTATAAAGATAACCGGCTATAATGGCATCATAACAGAGAACAATGACATATGGAGGGATTATGATGAGCAAAATAGCATTGGTAACAGGGGCATCCGGAGGCATCGGTGCAATGACGGCAAGAGAATTGGCAAAAGCAGGATTTACGGTATATGCGGCAGCAAGGCGTGTCGACAAAATGAAAGAATTAAAAAAAGATGAAATCAGACCAATTTATTTGGATTTAACAAATGAAGATTCAATGGTAAAATGTGTAGAAACCATATTAAAAGAAGCAGGTCGGATTGATGTACTTGTAAATAATGCAGGGTATGGTTCGTATGGTGCTATTGAAGATGTATCAATGGATGAGGCAAAAAGACAGTTTGATGTAAATCTTTTTGGAATGGCAAGGCTTATTCAGCTTGTGATACCGGAAATGAGAAAAAATCATTATGGTAAGATAGTGAATATATCCTCAATGGGTGGAAAAATCTGGACGAAATTTGGCGGCTGGTATCACGCAACAAAATTTGCCGTTGAGGGATTTTCAGACTGTCTTAGAATGGAGCTTGCTCCATTTGGAATAGATGTAGTGGTTATCGAACCGGGTGGAATTAAAACAGATTGGGGAATTATTGCGGCAAAACATTTAAAAGAAACGGCAAAAGGTGGAGCATATGAGCAGTATGCAAGTAAAGCTGCTGACGGAATGATTAAAAATTATTCTGGAAATATGCTTGCAAAACCGGAATTGATTGCCAAAACAGTAAAAAAAGCGGTTACAAAGAAAAGACCACGCACACGCTATCTTGTAGGTTTTATGGCAAAGCCTATGGTAATTACGCAAAAAATATTCGGTGACAGAGTTTATGACTGGGTGATTAGAAATTTTAGTTAAAAGGCAGCGATAGTTGGAAAACTAAATGTCAGCAAAATATTTATGACTGGGTGATTAAAAATTCAATTAAAAGGCGGCAATAGTTGGACAAATAAATATTTGCAAATCGTTTATGACTGGGTGATTAGAAATTTTAGTTAAAAG
>JBNMLR010000115.1:0-6358 GCA_050874945.1 Butyribacter sp.
ATATTGGATAACATATCGTTTATTAATTATTCATTGAACTTAGAACCTGCCCTAAAATTCAAGTCTGCTTTTAAAACTTTTGCCTATTACTCGTTTATAGCGTCCTTTAAAGCCTTACCTGCTTTGAACTTAGGAGCCTTAGAAGCAGGAATCTTTATTGTAGCACCCGTAGTAGGGTTTCTTCCTTCTCTTGCTGCTCTCTCTGCAACTTCAAATGTACCGAATCCAACTAACTGAATCTTCTCTCCAGCCTTTAATTCGTCTGTAACCACATCAATAAATGCCTTTAAAGCCTTTTCTGAATCTTTCTTTGAAAGTTCTGCTTTTTCAGCTATAGCTGCTACTAACTCTGTTTTGTTCATGGATAAATCCTCCTCGATATTTGTATTTCCGTAAAAACTTACAAATCTATTTATACCCTCATTGTACCCTTTTGTCAAGGTTTTTTATGCGAAAAATCCCATAAAATCAAGGTTTTTTAGCCTTTTTTCTTATTTACCGTCACCCCTCCATCTGTTTTCCCAAAAAACTTGCCGCAACAGCTATCATTTTTTGCTCTGTTTCACCAAATTTTCTTTCCGTATTCTTATTAAGGAAAACAATCGAACCAGCCACATCGCCGTTACATATGATAGGTGCGACCGCTTCAATATAATCTCCCTCCATATCGTCAGTCACCTTGCAAAACTCTTTTTTACTGCTGTCCGACAGGATTATCTTTCTGTCAAGAGCTGCTTTTTCAAGTTCCCTGCTTATATGCTTTCCCACCATATCTTTTTTCACTCCGCTAGAAGCAGCAATAACCATATCCCTGTCCGTCACCATCACAAGATAACCTGTTGTCTGTGCCAATGCATCGGCATACTGCTTGGCAAACTGACCTATATCACCTATCATCGAATATTTTTTAAGGATAACTTCTCCCTCTCTGTCAGTGTATATCTCAAGCGGGTCTCCCTCTCTGATACGCAGAGTGCGTCTTATCTCCTTTGGAATAACAACTCTTCCTAAATCATCTATTCTTCGTACAATTCCCGTCGCTTTCATATCCCGGTTACTTCCTCCATTTCTTTTTTTATAATTTTAATCCCCATTTCTGCACACAATTTTTATACATATTAAATTGGTGTCAGGTGTGTGCAGAAACAAATCATCCCATAACTAAAGCCATAAAAGTTTTATCCCTTTTTGCTATAAATCAGCTTTGGAGTTATTATGTGGAAATTCCGGCTTTATTATACACATTTAAAAAATAATAACAATCGAATTGACCTATTGAATTTATAAAAACATTATGTTAGAATAAATGAAGTTTTTTAAAGAACATTGCTAAACATATAGCAGACAAATATTTATATATTTTAAAGGCAACGACGGAACGAGTAATGTTATCCTGCCATCCAGAGAGAACGGCGTTTTGCTGCAAGCCGTTTATGAGCAGATTTCATGAAAACCACTCCCGAGCCGTGCGTAGAAGAAATATTTATATCAAAATATTTTGAAGCGTGACCGTGTAGCTGCGTTACAAGCTGTAAAAGACATTCCGGTTATTTAATTTATTAACATGATTTAAACGGATGTACTTTTCTGAGTTAAAAATTAAGGTGGAAACGTGCGTAAGCACCCTTAGATATTAGTATATCATAATTGTACTAAGGTGCTTTTTTTGTTTCCCAAAAACATTAAAAAAGGAGATAAAACCAATGGTAAACTTTAAAAATGACGAACAGTTAAACACATTAAACCATTCATGTGCTCACCTTATGGCACAGGCTATCAAACATCTTTACCCACAGGCAAAATTCTGGGTTGGACCTGTAGTAGCCGAGGGATTTTACTATGATGTAGATCTCGGTGAGGATGTTATCCGTGATGAGGACATCGCTAAGATTGAAAAAGAAATGAAAAAAATCGCAAAATCAGGAAAGAAGATTTTCCGCAGAGAAGTTTCTAAAGCAGAAGCCTTAGAGATGTTCAAAGATGATGAATACAAACTTGACCTTATCTCTGACCTTGAGGACGGAAATATCACAGTTTACGACCAGGGCGATTTCACAGACCTCTGCCGCGGACCTCACGTAGACAATGTAAAACTCTGCCGAAACTTTAAGCTTATCCGCCATTCGGGTGCTTACTGGAAAGGCGACAGCAACAATAAAGTTCTCCAGAGAATTTACGGAGTATGTTTCCCAACTCCTGAGGAACTTGAAAATCACCTCACACTCCTCGAAGAAGCAAAAGAGAGAGACCACAGAAAAATCGGCAAAGACATGAACCTTTTCATGGTCGATGACCTTGTAGGACGCGGACTTCCAATGTTCTTACCAAAGGGCTATACAATCTGGCAGGAACTTGAAAACTACATTAAAGATAAGGAAAGAGACCTCGGTTATCTCCATGTTATGACTCCATGTGTAGGAACAGTAAACCTCTACAAAACATCAGGCCACTGGGATCACTACAAAGAGAATATGTTCCCACCTATGGAAATGGAGGGTGAATCATTTGTACTTCGTCCTATGAACTGTCCTCACCACATGATGATATATGCAAACAGAAGACATTCATATAAAGACCTCCCTATCCGCATCGGTGAGATTGCACATGACTTCCGTTATGAGTCAAGCGGAACATTAAAGGGAATCGAGCGTGGAAGACATTTCTGCCAGAACGATGCACACCTCTTTGTAACACCTGAACAGATAAAAGATGAGTTTACAAAAGTTGTAGACCTTATTTTCAGCACATACAAAGACTTTGGTATTGAAAATTACCGCTGTGTACTCTCACTTCGTGACCCTGAGAACAAAGAAAAATACCACGATGATGATGAGATGTGGAACGAGGCAGAATCTGCACTCCGTGATGTAATGAACGGACTCGGTATTGAATATACTGAGGAAATCGGAGAGGCTGCTTTCTACGGACCTAAACTTGATGTAAACGTACAGCCTGCCGTCGGAAATGAGATTACACTTTCTACCTGCCAGCTTGACTTCTGTCTCCCAGCAAAATTCAATCTCTCATACATTGACAGAGACGGCGAAAAGAAAACACCTGTTGTACTTCACCGTGCAATACTTGGTTCACTCGACCGCTTTATGGCATACATCCTTGAGGAGACAAAAGGAAATCTTCCTACATGGCTCGCTCCTGTGCAGGTTCGTGTAATGCCTGTTAAGACAGATGACGATTCACTTAACGCTTACGCAAAAGAAATCTGTGACGCACTCAAAGCAAATAAAGTCCGTGTAGACCTCGATGACCGTTCAGAAAAACTCGGCTACCGTATGCGTGAGGGACAGATTCAGAAAGTACCTTATCTTCTCGTTGTCGGATTTAACGAGAAAGACGAGAGAACAGTTTCATTCCGTCTCCACGGCGAGAAAAAGACTACTGTACTTCCACTTGATGAGTTTGTTGAGAAACTTGACGCTGAGATCAAAGGAAAACTCAGAACACATATTGGGATGTAAGCTATAAATATATTTCATAGAGAAAAATAGAACAATAACTAAAAAAACAGCGGTGTGGGTACTGTGTTACTCCTGCCGCTGTTTATTTATAAATACTATATTTCATCTAAATGCAAAATACCGCATACAATGGAACGATTTTTTTATTATCCTCAAATGCAAAATTCTTTGCTGAAATCTTTATGGCATAGTCAGGTTTATAAGTATCCATATAAATTTTTAAACTCTTTGCTCTGGTATTGTCAGCGGATTTCACCTCTATAGGTATAAGTCTGCCGTCACGCTGAATAATAAAATCAACCTCAGCTCCACGCGCCGACTCCCAATAGTATGTGTTATAACCATTGATGCTAAGCTGCACATTGACATAATTTTCTGCCATACCGCCTTTAAAATCATTAAGTTCCTCCACCATATATAAAATATCGTTCGCAGCCAAATCTTTTTTTGCACAAAGCAGACCCAAATCCGATACATAAATCTTAAAAGCATCAATATCACGATAATTTTCCAGCGGCTTTTTAATCTGCTCCACCTTGTAGACCTGCGACACTATACCGGACAGACAAAGCCATTCAATAGCATTTTCAAATTCGGAAGCCCGTCCGCCTTTCTTAATAAGTTTATACTGAAAGCGTGTATTCCTCTTTGAAAGCTGGACAGTAATATTATCATATGCAAGTCTTGTTTTTTTGATTTCATTCAAATTATTATACTTACTCATATCATTCAGATAACTTGCAAGTATCGTGTCCTGTGTATGCCGAACAAGTATATAATCCCTCGTTTCTTTAAAAAGCATTACACATTCAGGCATCCCACCAACCACAAGGTATTGGCGGTATAACTGCATTGCTGCATCATGTAGTGCCGACGGCATCGGACTGTCTGTTTTGAAACACTCTCTTATCTTTTCTACAAGACTATCCTCCCCCATAGCCAGCATAAATTCTTCCATATCCATAGGATAAAGAGTTTTCATATCCACCTTTCCGACCGGAAACGAAAACTTTGCCCTGTTGACTGCCACACCAAGCAGACTGCCTGCTACAATTATATGATAATCAGGAGCATCCTCACAAAAATATTTCAAAGAAGTCAATGCTCGCTCGCAAAGCTGCACTTCGTCAAACACAATAAGCGTTTTTTCTCTTATAATAGTCTGTCCTGCAATATGTGATAAAATCGGTATAAGATAATCCGGACTGATATTTTCCTCAAAAGTTTCATTTAATTTTGGATTAGTTTCAAAATTAAAATAAGCTACATTCTCATAATTTGTACGCCCAAACTCAAGTATGGAATAGGTCTTTCCAACCTGCCTTGCCCCCTGTAAAATAAGCGGCTTACGATGCTCGCTCTCTTTCCATTTTTCTAAAAATCCTGTAATCTTCCTATACATAACCAGCCCTCCGTTCTCAAAGATACTGACTATAGTATAAATAAAATTCCTGTAAAAATCAACGATTTTTACAGGAATTTTAACATTATTTTACACGAGTATTTTTATATTTTCTACATTATTTGACATGAATATTATTTCTACAATTCACTAGCAAATCTTCCCAATCCACTTTTTAATATCTTTCATGGATGTGCGTAATGTTGCCTCATCAAATTTTATATTCATGCCCTCTTTAACATCTGCTCCCTCGCAGGCTTCTGAAAAATCTTTAAAGGTATGACCTATCCATCCGCCGTTTGTCGCAAACGGATAAACAGTCTTTCCACTCCAATCCTGACTCTTAAGGAAAGTGTGCATAGCCGGTGCAAATGTGTACCACCACACCGGTGTTCCGAGAATAACCGTATCATAATCGGCAAGATTTACATCTAAAGGCTTAATTTCAGGACAATAACCTCTGTTTACCTCATCCTGCCCCTGGTCTACAACCTTATTGTAATCTCCCTCATAAGGCACAACGGTTTCAATCCTTGCAATATCTGCACCTGTTTCTTTCTGAATTCTCTCAGCAATCCCTTTTGTATTGCCAAGATACGAATAATATATAACTATTGCTTTCATTATGTTCACTTCTTTCTTATCAAATTATATTAACATTTATAACGAATCCAGACGGCATTGCTTTCATATTTCTTTACATCAATCAGTTCAAGCCTTACAACATCTTCACTCATTTCAAGTCCATCGAATACTGTCGGCATACCGCCTCTGCCGTCAATTCCTGCACCGACAAGAATACTGATTTCATCGAGCAGTCCAGCCTTTAAAAATGCGGTATTTATCTTTGAACCGCCAACGATACCCATCCTCTTAACATTAAACTGTTCAGACAATATCTCTGCAGCCCTTGTAAGGTCAATCTCATCTTTTCCGCATACAATCCATGAAATATTTCTGCTGTCAAGATAATCAAGATATTCCTTTGTGACATTAGTGCCTGTTATGATAAGATATGGCTTTTCCATGCCTGAAGCATCCGGCCAGAGAAGTTTTCCCTTAGTGTCAACAACAACTTCATATCCGTTGGCATCCGCTTTTTTAGAAAATCCCTCTTTTCCATATACTTCTTTATTTTCAGGTATAAATTCACCTTTTTCAGCCATTTCTAACTCAGCAGTAACTCTGCCGCTGACAGTAGTCGGCACATCAATATCATTCAGTGTCGTATAATAATCATCGACTCCCGGTAATTTTGAAGTCATATCACAATCTATTCTTCCGTCTACTGAAATCATCATATGACATATTATATAAGGTCTTTTCATCTTAATCCTCACTTCTATTTTTTGTGCATAATGTGAAAAATCGGATTTTTCACACTAATCTCCAATCTTTCTATATTTTATAACTTTCCACCATAAACAGGGAAACCACTGCTCTCTCCGTAACTTTCAATCTTCTTGAAGTTCTTTAAAAC
>JBNMLR010000116.1:0-6317 GCA_050874945.1 Butyribacter sp.
ACAAAGCTGTGGTATGATGGTTATCATTTTGGAAATGCAGATGTTTATTGCCCGTGGGATGTTATAAACCATGTAGACAGGATAAAAGACGATGATAATGCCAGACCGGAGGCTTATTGGATAAATACCAGCGGAAATGAACTGGTGAAAAGATTTGTTGACAGGGCAGGAAAGACAACAAGAAATGAGATAGAAAGGCTTATAGCAGGCGAGTCGATAGAAAAGCATATACGCTTAGATCTTACGTATGATGAGATAGACAACAGCATTGACAATCTGTGGAGTGTCTTGTTTACTACGGGTTACCTGACACAGACAGGACTGACAAAAGACGGTGGTTATAAACTTGTGATACCCAACAGGGAAGTAAGGGAAGTGTTTAAATTACAGATTAATGAGTGGTTTAAAAAGTCGATATTTTCTAACACTGACCGTCTGCAGGCTTTTTGGAAAGCCTTTGAGGAGGGAAACACGGAAGAAATAGAAAAATATATTAACAGGGTGCTTAGCAATTCGATAAGTGTATTTGATACAAAGGCTAGAAAAGAAGAAAAAGAAAGTTCATATCATAATCTGCTGGTGGGCATACTTACCGGTAACGATGACTGGCTTGTCAAATCAAATGCAGAAGCAGGAGAGGGATTTGCTGACATTATAGTAGAAACAGATGACCCGGATGCAGGAATTATAGCCGAACTTAAATATACAAAAGACTTCAAAGAAATGGAAACGGCTTGCAGTAAAGCATTAGAGCAGATAAAAGACAGGCGGTATCAGGAATATCTGTTAAATGATGACAGGCGGGATATTCTTTTTTATGGAATTGCGTTTTGCAAAAAGAGATGTAAAGTTATAGCTGAAAAGATGAAAATATAAAAATTTGATTATTGTTATGGTAATCAAAGTAAAAAAATGGTAATATGATGTAAAGAGTCAAAAACAGATTGTAATGCAGTAATCAGTTACATCTGTAAAGGGGCATTTTATCATTTTTTACAAAAAGGGGGAGAAGTTATGTGGTCAAGAGTTGAATTAAAAACACAGGCGAAAAATCTGTTAAGGTATAATTACTGGCTGTTCGTACTTGGAGCTATTATACTTTCATTTGTCACGACCGGACATATAAGTGGTTCAGGAGGTTTGAAACTCAATTATAATGGCAACAGTAAGAATATTTCTAATATCAGTAATAGTATTGGTAATGTATTTTCTTCAGACCAAAAGGATATAACATATGATTTTAAGGACTCGATAAATGAAATCACGGGAAGTATCACGCCGTCGATTGCTAAGACTATTACCGCTGTCGTGATAGGCAGTATAGTTATTGCACTTGTTGCAGCTTTGATAGGTATAGCGTTATCTGTTTTTGTATTTAATCCGATACAGGTAGGTGCAAAAAGATTTTTCAGCAGGAGTTATGAGGCAAGATGTGATATGGGAGAAATCTCATACGGATTTAAAAGTAATTATCTGAACATAGTAAAGATAATGTTTTTCAGGTCATTATTTACTGTTTTGTGGGGATTGCTTTTTATCATACCGGGTATCGTAAAGGCATATGAGTATTCGATGATACCGTATCTTTTAAGTGAAAATCCTGATATGGATATGCAGCAGGCTTTCGATGAGAGCAGAAGAATGACTTACGGTCAGAAGTGGCAGATATTTGTACTCGACCTGTCTTTCATAGGCTGGAATATATTAAGTTCGCTTACGCTGGGACTGCTTGGGATATTCTTTGCGTCTCCTTATATGTGTCTTACTAAGGCAGGACTTTACCGCAGACTCAGAGGGTACAATGATTATAAGTATTAAAAAAATGTTGAAAAAGTTAAAAAAAACTGTTGACAGAATAAAAAGTGTATGCTATTATCTAATAGTCGCGTGTGAGCGAGCACTTAATACAGGGGTGTAGTTCATCGGTAGAATAAGAGTCTCCAAAACTCCAGAGGAGGGTTCGATTCCTTCCACCCCTGCTACCAAGGAAGTCTATCCGGTTTGGATAGGCTTTTTTCGATTTTATTAACAGTTGCGATATAGTTGGCAGATGTGTCAAAAAGGCTTATCAATTTTATATATCGTATATATCAGTTTTTTGAAAGTGAGGCATAGACTATGAATAATAGGAAGTCCTTTTATGATGTAAGTTCTTTTTACAATAAAAAGGCAGTATTAAAGTGCAGCTTCAAAGGGATGAGATACCAGGTTCAGGGGATTTCAAAAGAAGATGATGAAAAAGTGCTTCAGGCAGATGTGTGGCCGGAGCCGTTCTGTTATGAAAAGACGCCGCTTGACTTTCATACCGTTAAAGAATTTGAGTATAGCGAGGACGGGCTTGATAAGGTTTATGAATGGATATGTGAGCAATATGAAGCCAGGAAAGACGAGTGGGATTTTGCACTCAAAAATCCACTCGACAAAGCAAAACAGATGGGACTTATGTAATAGTAATAAGATTGGAGATGACGGTATCATGGATTATAAAAAATATCTGATAGAGGGATTTTGTCCGGTTGATAAGTATCACTGCCTGATGCCTGTAGAGTATGAAAGTTATGAGGAAGACGGTGTTATAGCCGGGTATCACAAAAAAAGAATGGTATGCAGACACGCACTCGCAGGTTCCTGTGAGAATGAGGGAGAGTGTAAGTTTTTTGCGGATGCACCGGAGACACTTGACAAGGACGAAAAATGGTATGAGCAGTAGCGGTACACAAATAGAATAAGAGGTTTAAATGATGATTTTACTTGTTGGGATAAATGCCAAGTACATACATTCTAATCTTGGAATATATTGTATTCAGGCATATGCGAGGAAACATGGGATAGATGAAAGTGATTTTCAGATAAAGGAATACACGATAAATCAGGAAATTGATTTTATATTGGGTGATATATTCCTCAAAAAGCCTGATATGATAGGTTTTTCATGTTATATATGGAATGTTGATATTGTTGCTGAGATTTCTAAGGAAATCCACAAGATAATGCCGGATGTGCCTATATGGCTCGGAGGTCCGGAGGTTTCGTATGACTGTGATATTCAGCTTAAAAAATATCCGTGGATAAAGGGGATTGTAAGCGGCGAGGGCGAGATAAGTTTTTATGAACTTATAAATCATTATCTTGCAAACACGGAGAAAAATGTTAAGGATGCTTTAAATATACCTGGATTGTCGGATATTAATGGAATCGTCTACAGAGAAGATGCGGTCGCATCAGGTGCAGATAATATAGTCACAAATCCTCCAAGAGAGAGAATGTCTATGGATGATATTCCGTTTCCATATACAAAAGATGCAGGATTTGACATTGATACTCTTAAAAACAGGATAATCTATTATGAGACAAGCCGCGGATGTCCGTATGGATGCAGTTATTGTCTTTCTTCGGTGGATAAAAAAGTAAGGTTTAGGAGTATGGCACTTGTCGAAAATGAATTGCAATTTTTCCTCGACATGAAAGTGCCGCAGGTAAAGTTTGTTGACAGGACATTTAACTGCGACCATGAACATACAATGGCAATATGGAAATATATTTATGAGCATGACAACGGAGTGACAAATTTTCATTTTGAACTGTCGGCAGATCTCCTAACGGACGAGGAGATAGAATATGTAAAAAATTTCAGACAGGGACTTGTGCAGTTTGAGATAGGAGTGCAGACTGCAAACAGTGAGACATTAAAGGCAATTCATAGAAATCCTGACCTTACGGTCTTAAAACGGAAAGTTGCAAAGATAAGAAAACAGAGAAATATCCATCAGCATTTAGACCTTATAGTAGGTCTTCCGTATGAGGATTATGACTCTTTTAAAAATTCATACAATGTTGTATATGAGATGAAACCGGATCAGTTGCAGCTTGGATTTTTAAAGGTTTTAAAGGGTTCACCGATATATTATGACAGGGATAAATTTGGCATTGTATATCAGGACAGAGCACCGTATGAAGTTCTTTTTACCGACTGGGTATCGTATATGGATGTGCTTAAGTTAAAGCGTGTAGAGGATATGACGGAGCGTTATTACAACAGTATGCAATTTGAGTCATCACTGCCGTATATTATCTCATTTTTTGAAACTCCGTTTGATTTCTTTATGGAAATAGGAGATTTCTATAAAAAAATGGGATATGAAGGAATACACCAGTCAAGACTTCAAAATTATGAGATATTGTTGGAATTTGTCCTCGATATGTGTAAGCCTGATAAAAGAAAAGAGGAAGTGCTAAGACAGCTTATAATTTATGATATTTATGCAAGGGAAAATCTAAAGAACAGACCGGGATTTGTGGGATATGAGTCAGAGATACCAAAAGATGAAGTAAGGACATTTTTCAAAAATGAGGAGTCAGAGCATAAGTATCTTACGGGATATGATGGAAATGACTGGAAACAGCTTCACAGAATGACGCATCTTGAACAGTTTGACATTGATATACCGGGTTATCTGAAAACAGGAATTATAAAAGATAAAAAAAGCAGACTCCTGTTCGATTATAAAAACAGAAATCCGCTCGACCGTCAGGCATCGGTATATGAAATTGCTTTTAGTCACTGACGGCAAAGAAGTCAATGTTACAGTTTGCCGATTTAATTATTCGTTATATTAATAGTTTTGGAGCATCTGATTGAGTTTATTTATGATAGACTCTTTCAGATATGCATCGGAATACTCCACTTTGTCGATAAGTTTTTGAACTTTGTCAATATCGTCATTTTCAAGGTATATTTTGGCAAGGCCCGTATAGCAGCCTGATATATCACAGTTAAGCGTGTTTACGGCATACTCAAATATCTGTCTGGCACGATTTTTGTCACCGTGGGTTAAAAGGTATGTGCCCCATTTGTTTAACAGGCTTAAAAATTTAAGATAATTCTGGTCATAAACGGAGAGTATTTCAAAATTTCCACGGCCGTATGCAAGTTTTATGTCGGTATTTGTCATACCTGAAAGATTTATCATTTTTTTTGACAAAACATCTGATATATCTTTCTGTATCTGGATGATTTCAACATCGGTCGTCTGTTCGTCAAAAGGCAGTACCTCCTTTGGGACAGATATGTATTCAAGCATTGAAATATCTTTGTTTCTTGAAAAGTCAGCTTCGTGTTCACGCTGCCAGAAATCTTTGTTTGAGGTTTCGTTTTTGTCCTGTTGTTTTAACTTGACGCGAAGCCACAATAAGAATACAATAAAGCATATAAAAAATACAGGCATGATTTTTTTCCTTTCAGGTAAATTAAAAATCAGTACTGTTCACCTGAATAGTACAACGAAAAGTAAATCTTTGATATATTGATTATTCATTGTACTAAGTGCGGACAGTAACATATTATCGTGTATGGAAAATCATACAGAATGGAGGATCTATATGAATTTTTTCAATAAAAAAACCCAGCAGAAGATTGCAGCAGTTATATGTATAATATTGGTACTGGCAATGGTTCTGCCAATGGTGTTCCAGTATTTACAGTAAGTGTAGTCTTTTAAGTGTTTTGCACTTATCTAAAAATACAGTAAGTGGAACATTTACATAGCTGTAAATAAAAAACAGACAAAAGAGTCAAAATGCTAAGGAAAACATTCTTTATGCTGATATTTTGACTCTTTAGTATTATATTAAGCATAATCAATAAAAAATAAAATGTCAAATAAAATGAAAAGGTTGATAGATAATTATGAGAAAAAGAGAAAAGAAATTATATATTTTAATGTCGTGTGTGGTTGTTGCAATAATTATTGTAGCGGTTCTTTTTATTGTGATGCTGAGGAAAACAAGTGGAAACACGATAGTAGAGGGAGCAAATATAAACGGTGTTGATATTGGCGGACTTACAAAGGCGAAAGCACAGAAAAAAATTGACAAATATATCACGGAACTTAAAAACAGGCAGGTTGTCATAAAATATGGCAATGCCGTAAAAGACACAAAAACTACTATTGATAAACTCGGACTTGAGATAGAAGATAAAGATTATGTGGATAAGGCTTACCGGATAGGAAGAAAAGGCAATATTTTTAAAAAATTCAAAGAAATCGTAAGCTGTTCAAAAAAAGATGTGACATATACCCTTAAGACAAACCTGAATGAAGATAAGCTTAGAAATTATGTTACATTAAAGAGCAAGCTTCATAATAAAACGATGAAAAATTCAAGATTAAAGATGGTAAAAGGAAAGCTTAAGGCGACAAAAGACCGCACGGGTGTAAAAGTCAATGTTGATGCCACGGTTGATAAATTCAGCAAAAAATTAAATAGCGATCTAAAAGATGAGAAAATCGTATTGAATGCCGTCGTGAGTATAAAGA